>PBQM01000048.1 GCA_002725015.1 Flavobacteriaceae bacterium
AAAAAAAGTTAAGACAGTGCTTAACTTTTAGTGACTTGGCTGGGGCTCGAACCCAGGACCCTCTCCTTAAAAGGGAGATGCTCTACCAACTGAGCTACCAAGTCTTGATGGTATGCATAATGCGGGGGCAAAGATAAAGTGTTTAATTAATATTTCAATCTTTTTTTTTCAATATTTTTTTGTTTTTTTGTAACATACTTTATTCGCTTAAGAATTGTAAAAATCAATTGTGGTAATTATTTTGTTAGGATATATGGGCTCTGGAAAATCTGTGGTTGGAAAAGCCTTGGCCAATAGACTTCAGAACAATTTTATCGATTTAGACCATTATATTGAAGTTCAACAAAACACATCAATTTCGGCTTTATTTAAAGACAGCGGTCCCATTCAATTTCGTAAAATTGAGGCCAAAGCCATTCGAGAAATATGCAGCAACCACAACGATACCGTATTGGCCGCTGGAGGTGGCACTCCATGTTACGGAGATACCATGCCATTTTTGATGGAGCACCCAAATATTGTTACGATTTACCTAAAGGCATCTGTAAAGACTTTAAACGAGCGCTTGCTAAAGGAAAAATCTCAGCGGCCATTAATTGCTGATATTGCAGACGAAAAGCTTTTAGAGTTTATTGCAAAACATTTATTTGAGCGTACAAAGTTTTACAGACAATCACAACTTACAATTGATACTGACAGCATGAATTTAGATCAAATTGTCGATGCAATTAAAAGTGAATTAAACTAAGACAACTTTTGCCGAATTCCCTTTAAATATCACATTTACGTGCTCATTGATTGAGGTTGACAGTGAAATCCCTTTGAAATCTGCCTTGACAGGGTATTTTTTGTGATTTCTATTGACCAGTACTGCTGTTTTGAATTGCTTTAAAGGAGTTTCAAGAAAGTGTTTTACTCCGTAAATAAGCGTTGTACCCGAATGTAAAACATCGTCAACCAAGACCAAGGATTTATGGCTGTATTGATCTTTAGTAATCGATGTCTCAACAGCTTCTGTGGGCTTATTTTTATTGATTTTGACTTTGCACAGAATGCTTTTGATTTCGGAAATTTCGTCAAGTTTCAATTTGATTTTTTGAGCCAAAATATAACCGTTGCTCTCAATTCCAGCAAGAATGATTTCTTTTTGGGCTGTATTGGATTCGTAAATTTGGTAGGCAATTCTGCGAATTTTATGATCAATTTCTTTATTGTTCAGAATGCAATTTTGTTTCAGTGCCATAACATTTCTTTTTTCAAATATAAAAAGAGATTAAGGAGTTTTATTTAATTATCATCAAAATCTAAGTAACCTTCAATATCTCTTCTGTCTTTTTTGGTGGGCCGTCCTTCTCCTTTTTTTCTGTAATAATCTGCTGAATATTTTAAAAGTTCTTTGCTCTCAAACTCAGATTTTGGTGTGGTGTCAATCCTGTAAATATCAATTAACTTAGCTCCTAATCTATTTTTTGGAAGTTCCAAAATGGTCAATTGATAATTGATTTGTTGAATTCTTACAGTAAGTTTTTCGGTCGCATAAACTTCACGACTTGGCTTGACGACTTGACCATTTACTTTAACATGGCCTTTTTTACATGCGTTGGTGGCTAGTGTTCGAGTCTTAAAATAGCGGACACACCACAAAAACTTGTCAATTCTCATTTTTTTTTAAAACAATGTGTTGTTTTCAGCAAAAATACTATAAAATTGTATCTTGCAACTCCAAATACAATATTATGAAATTCAAGCATTACTTTTTTATCATTTTAGTTTTTTCATTGGTTGTTTTCACTTGTCAACCAGATGATGAACAAGTTCAAGTTGCTCCCCCCCGCGATCGTGTTGAACAACAATTAGACGATATTGACACCCTACAAGTCTATTTTAATACACATTATTATAATTCTGGTGCTATTGATGCCTTGAGTTCATATCCCACAATAGCCGATATTGAAATAAGCGAACTTAATGATGGCGAAACGCTTCCACCTGACACAACGCTTCTCATTGATGTTGTTGAAGAAAAACAGACTGTCTTTAGAGATACTGACTATACTTACTACACCCTAACTTTAAATGAGGGCGCAGGAGAAAACCCTCATTTTTCCGATCAAGTCAGGGTAAACTATGAAGGATTCTTAACAACTGGTGTCACCTTCGATGCCTCTGTTACTTCTGTAGACATTGATTTACCAAGCGCGATTGCTGGTTGGAACCGAATTTTACCTCAATTTAAGACGGCCAATCAATACACAACCAACTCAGATGGAACAGTTTCTTTTGAAAATTATGGCATTGGTATGATGTTTTTACCCTCGGGGTTGGCCTATTTCAACAACGCTGTGGCGGGCATCCCTACCTATTCCTGTTTGATTTTTAAATTTGAACTTCAACAGTATAAAATAATGGACCATGACAATGATTATATTCCCAGCTATATGGAAGATATTGACGCTGATTTAGATGTCTTTAGTGACAACACAGATGGAGACAATTTGAGTAATTTTATTGACGGCGATGATGATGGAGATGGTTACAGTACCTACAGAGAAGTTTATTCTACAGAACTAACAGCTGGCAGTCTTGAAGATCTGGAGGCTCAAACTCTGGCCTTTGAACCCTTAGATTCAGATCAATTTTTTACGCCAGTTCAACAGGGGGATGATGGTAGCTATTCGACAAAGTTAATTACACTTGAGGACAGCAATGCTAATGGAATTCCAAATTACCTAGATGCTGAAGACACCGGAACTTTGGATAACTGAGCAATTTTACACTAAAAAATTCAAAAAAAACAGGCTGGTATAGAGTCTGTTTTTTTTTGAATCGAAAGGTTTTTGTTATTTTCTAGCAATCACTTTTAATACTTTGCTTACGATTGCGTCAGAGTCCAGACCATATTTTTTCATGAGTTGGGCTGGTGTTCCAGACTCACCAAAAGTATCATTTGTCGCTACAAACTCTTGTGGTGCTGGAGCGTTAAGCGCTAAAACTCTAGCAATACTCTCGCCCAGGCCTCCGTAGTAATTATGTTCCTCAGCAGAGACTACACAACCTGTTTTTGCAACAGACTTTAAAATAGCAGACGCGTCAAGGGGTTTGATGGTGTGTATGTTAATGACCTCCGCAGAAATGCCTTGTGCGTCTAATACTTTAGAGGCTTCTAAAGCTTCCCAAACCATATGTCCAGTGGCTATAATGGTTACATCAGTACCCGCTGTGAGTTGAATGGCTTTTCCGATTTCAAACTTCTGGTTTTCAGGCGTAAAAATTGGAACAGAGGGGCGGCCAAAACGCAAATATACCGGCCCTATATAATCTGCAATTGCAATAGTTGCAGCCTTGGTTTGATTGTAATCACATGGGTTGATCACTACCATTCCAGGCAACATCTTCATAAGACCAATATCTTCTAAAATTTGGTGGGTTGCACCGTCCTCTCCCAAAGTTAAACCGGCATGAGATGCACAAATTTTAACGTTCTTTCCAGAATATGCAATGGATTGCCTAATTTGATCGTAAACACGTCCAGTCGAAAAATTTGCAAAGGTTCCTGTGAATGGAATTTTCCCTCCAATGGTCAATCCCGCAGCGATGCCCATCATATTAGCCTCCGCGATTCCAATTTGAAAGAAACGTTCTGGATTTTCATCAATAAACTGATTCATTTTTAGAGATCCAATAAGATCAGCACACAAAGCTACCACGTTGGGATTATTTCTTCCAAGTTCAGTCAGGCCAGCTCCAAAACCACTGCGTGTATCTTTCTTTTCTGTATAGGTATATGTTTTCATTTTGATGGTTTTGTAAATTAGTAATCACCCAGTGTTTCCGGATTTTGTTTTAGTGCTGAAGCCAATTGTTCGTCATTGGGTGCCTTCCCATGCCAAGCATGGGTGTGCATCATAAAATCAACACCATTACCCATCATTGTTTTTAAAAGCACACAAACGGGTTTTCCCTTCCCACTGGCTTTTTTGGCAGCTGCCATACCTTTTAGTATGGCATTGACATCATTGCCTTTATCAATTTCAATCACGATCCAGTCAAAGGCTTCGAATTTTGCTTTTAAATCTCCCATATACAGTACATCGTCTGTACTGCCATCGATTTGTTTGCCGTTGAGGTCAATGGTTGCAATTAAATTGTCTACCTTTTTTGCTGCAGCATATAAAATCGCCTCCCAATTTTGCCCCTCTTGTAATTCGCCATCTCCATGCAGGCTGTAAACAATACTTTTGTCCTTGTTGAGTTTCTTTGCCTGTGCAGCGCCTATGGCTACAGACATACCTTGTCCTAATGATCCAGAGGCAATTCGAATCCCCGGCAAACCTTCATGAGTGGTTGGATGGCCCTGAAGTCGGGAATCCAAAAGTCGGAAGGTATTTAATTCTTCTACAGGAAAATATCCACTTCGTGCTAGAACACTGTAGATAACAGGGGAGATGTGGCCATTGGATAGAAAAAATAAATCCTCATTGAGTCCATGCATGTCAAACCCCTCTTTTCGGTGCATAATTTTAGAGTAAAGTAAGGCTATAAATTCTGTACAACCTAAAGACCCTCCGGGATGCCCAGAGTTTACTTTGTGTACCATGCGCAATATATCGCGTCGGACTTGAGTGATTAAATCGTTGAGTTCTGTGTTGGTCATTTTGTGAGGTTAAAATATTTAGTCAAAAATAAATTTATTTTCCTAGCTTGAAAACTTTTGAAAGCTTAAATTGTTATAATTTAACTAACAATTTTATAATGATTTTAGCATTGTTTTGTTTATGGTATTATTTGATTATAATAAGCTAACTTTGTTATAAATTCACAACCCTTCATTTGAAATTTAATTTATTAGCAACTGATAGCAAATCCAAGGCTCGAGCAGCTTTGTTAAACACTGATCACGGATCAATTGAGACCCCTATTTTTATGCCTGTCGGGACTGTTGGTACGGTCAAAGGGGTCCACCAACGCGAATTAAAAAATGACATCAACCCTGATATTATATTGGGGAATACCTACCACTTGTATTTGCGCCCACAAATAGAAATCTTAGAAAAAGCAGGGGGTTTACATAAGTTTATGAATTGGGATCGCAATATCTTAACAGACTCTGGGGGTTATCAAGTTTATTCATTGTCAGCCAACCGAAAGATTAAAGAGGAGGGGGTGAAATTTAGAAGTCATATTGATGGCAGTTATCATGTTTTTACACCAGAGAATGTCATGGAAATTCAACGCAGTATTGGAGCGGATATAATCATGGCATTTGATGAGTGTACGCCTTATCCTTGCGATTATAATTACGCCAAGCGCTCTATGCACATGACCCACCGCTGGTTGGACCGTTGTGTAAACCACTTGGAAACATTGCCTTTGAAATACGATCATTCTCAATTGTTTTTTCCAATAGTTCAAGGAAGTGTTTACAAAGATCTTCGACAACAATCTGCGGAGTATATTGCCAATGCCAATGCATTTGGAAATGCCATTGGTGGCCTCTCAGTTGGTGAACCTGCCGAAGAAATGTATGCCATGACTGATGTGGTTTGCGAAATTCTTCCAGAAAACAAACCTCGCTATTTAATGGGGGTGGGGACCCCCATCAATATTTTGGAAAATATTGCTTTGGGAATTGATATGTTTGATTGTGTGATGCCAACACGAAATGCTAGGAACGGTATGTTGTTTACAGCCCACGGAACCATCAACATCAAAAACAAAAAATGGGTTGATGATTTTACAGCCATTGACGAGATGGGCATTACATGGGTAGATACCGAGTATTCCAAGGCCTACCTTCGACATTTGTTTACAGTCAATGAATTGTTGGGCAAGCAAATTGCAACCATACACAACCTAGGATTTTATATGTGGTTGGTTCGTGAGGCAAGAAAACGTATTTTAGCAGGAGATTTTAAATCTTGGAAAACAATGATGGTTGCCCAGATGGACAAGCGGCTTTAGATTATGAAAATTTTTGATTGGTACATCCTAAAACGCTATTTGCTTACATTCTTCTTGATGTTACTGCTGTTTATTCCCATTGGGATCACAGTCAATCTTGCTGAAAAGATAGACCGTATTCTTGAAAACAAGGTCCCCTTTGACGAAGTGGCGGCCTATTACTTTGATTTTACCATCTACTTCGCAAATTTACTATTCCCACTCTTCTTGTTCCTCTCCGTGATTTGGTTCACTTCAAAGCTGGCCAACAATACAGAGGTCATAGCCTTTTTGAGTTCCGGTATTTCATTTTTTCGTTTTTTGAGACCTTATTTTATTGGAGGAACAGTGATAGCAATCGTCGCCTTATTTCTTGGAATGTATTGGGCTCCAAAAGCAAGCAAGGGATATAATGAATTCACATATAAATATTTAAGCAACAAGAAAGCCGTTCAAAGCCAATACATTTACCAACAAATCAACGACGATGAGTATATTTACGTCAGTAATTTTGACAGCAATTCTATGCGGGGTAATAATTTTACTTTGGAGCATTTTGATGGCAATAAGTTGGAATATAAAATTCATGCTTCAGCCATACGTTTTATTGAAAAGGACAGCAACTATCGCCTGTCAAATTACTACCTTAGGTACATTGGAAAAGATCATGATTCTATAATTTTTAAGCGGCGCATCGATACCCTACTGGGATTTGATCTTTTGGATTTAACCCCTCCCAAATATGTAGCGGAAACCCTTACAGTTCACGAATTATCAGACTTTATAAAACGTGAAGAAGCCCGTGGCTCATCAAACATTAATCGTTACAAAGTTGTTCAGTACAAGAAATGGAGTTTGCCTGTATCCGTCTATATCTTAACCATTATTGCCGTAGCCGTTTCATCCATTAAAAGACGTGGCGGTATGGGTGTCAATTTAGCTTTCGGAATTGTCATTGCCATGGTTTATGTTTTTTTTGATAAAGTGTTTGGAGTTATGGCTGAGCAATCTGATTTCCCGCCAGTTGTTGCAGTTTGGTTCCCCAATTTTATTTTTGGCATTTTAGCCATTTATTTACTTTTCAATGCAAAGCGTTAAATTAAAAAACCATTTACACCTTCATTTTCTGGTTTTTATTGCTGGTTTTACGGGCATATTAGGTGAGGCTATAAGCCTGAGTGCCATTCCACTGGTTTGGTATCGCATGCTGATTGCTGGATTTTTTATGTTGCTCTTTATCAAGATTAAAAAAATTTCTCTTAAAGTTCCTGTTGTTGCAGTTTTGAAGTTTTTTACAGCAGGGATTGTCATCGCTTTGCATTGGATTACATTTTTCGCGGCTATAAAAGTCTCGAATATTTCAATAACGCTGGCCATGTTTTCCACGGGTGCTTTTTTTACATCGCTTATTGAACCCATTTTTTTTAGGCGAAAAATAATTTACTACGAAATTATACTCGGCCTGTTTGTAATTGCAGGGGTTTTTATGATCATGCAGACGGAACTTCAATATCTAATGGGAATTGGTTTGGGAATCTTATCAGCGCTTTTTTCATCCCTTTTTGCAGTGATGAATGGCAAATTTGTAGAGCGTTACAACGCTTCCGCAATTTCTTTTTATGAATTTGTTAGCGGCGTGTTGTTTATTTCAATTTTTTTAGCCTTTAGCAAAGAAGGTTTTAAGGCCTCATTTTTTGAGCTTTCAACCTCTGATATTTTATATCTATTACTTTTGGCTTCAGTTTGTACGGCTTACGCTTTTATTGCGTCGGTCTATGTGATGCGATATATCAGTCCATACACAGTTGTACTGACCTATAATTTTGAGCCCATTTATGGCATTCTTTTAGCGGTTATTTTTTTTCCAGAAAACGAAATAATGTCCCCTCTTTTTTACTTGGGTGCTGGGCTGATAATTTCCACGGTTCTAGGCAATGCATTATTCAAATATAAAATGGGTAAAAATTAACTTTTAAAACGAATCAAAAAATTTAAAGTTCCTATATTTGTAAACCAACTGACATAGAATTTTCATGGAATATTTAGAATTTGAATTACCCATCAAAGAGTTAGAAGATCAACTTCAAAAATGCCAAATTATTGGTGATGAAAGCCAAGTCGATGTCACTGAAGCCTGCAAGCAAATTCAAGAAAAACTAGAGATTACAAAAAAGGAAATCTACAAAAACTTAACACCTTGGCAAAGGGTACAGCTTTCAAGACACCCCAATAGACCCTACACTTTAGATTATATAAACAATATCTTTAAGGATTCATTTTTAGAGTTACACGGCGACCGCAATTATAAAGATGATAAGGCCATGATTGGAGGTTTGGGAAAAATTCGAGACCAGACCTTTATGTTTATAGGCCAACAAAAAGGATACAATACAAAAACGCGTCAGTTTCGAAATTTTGGTATGGCAAACCCAGAAGGCTATCGCAAAGCACTGCGCCTGATGAAATCTGCTGAAAAATTTGGCATCCCTGTGGTGACACTTATAGATACACCGGGTGCTTATCCCGGGCTTGAGGCAGAGGAAAGAGGACAAGGGGAGGCCATTGCAAGAAATATATTGGAAATGACCCGCCTAAAAGTACCTATTATTACAATAATTATAGGAGAAGGCGCTTCAGGTGGTGCTTTGGGTATCGGCGTTGGAGATCGGGTGCTAATGCTTGAAAATACTTGGTATTCTGTGATTTCACCAGAATCCTGTTCCTCTATATTATGGCGCAGTTGGGAGTTTAAAGAACAAGCTGCCGAAGCTCTTAAATTGACTGCAAAAGACATGAAACGCATGAAATTAGTGGATGAAATCATCAAAGAACCACTAGGGGGGGCACATAAAAACCCTTTAAAGACTTATTTGGCCACTCAGAACGCCATTTTAAAACATTATGAAGAATTGAAAAACTTATCCTCAAAAGACTTGGTGGCCCAACGAATGAATAAGTACAATGAAATGGGAGTTTACAACAGCTAGATCACAGCCCCCGTCTTAATATTTTAACAAGTACAACCCCTTTTTTAATTTTCTTCCATTGTTAACAATTTCTTTGACTTATCAACAGTTTTTATGTTGAGTTTTAGAATTGAAAACAATTCTATTAATTTCATTTTTTACGTACATTAGTGTCAATGAAGCAACCAGAAACATTCAAAGCAAGTTCTGCGACTCGTTCTAACGTGATCAGCCTTGAAAAAGGAAAGATACCGCCACAAGCCATCGACCTAGAAGAGGTGGTTTTGGGCGCGATGATGATTGATAAAAAGGGGGTCGACGAGGTCATTGATATTTTAAGTGTTGAGTCTTTTTACAAAGACGCCCATCAGTCAATATTTGAGGCCATACTTCAGCTATTTGAAGCCAGCCAACCCATCGATTTATTGACAGTTTCCGCACAGCTTCGAAAAAATCAACGATTAGACATTGTTGGGGGTGATTTTTATCTCATTGGCCTGACTCAAAAAGTATCTTCCTCCGCACACATCGAGTTTCATGCCCGAATTATTTTACAAAAATTTATTCAGCGCAGTTTGATCAAAATTTCCAATGAAATAATTGAGGATTCCTTTGACGAAACCAAAGACGTTTTTGATCTCTTGGACAAAGCAGAATCAAAATTATATGACGTCACCCAGGGAAATATTAAAAAATCAACTGAAACGGCTCAAGATTTGGTGTTCCAGGCCAAGAAAAAAATCGAAGAAATTTCTAACAAAGAAGGCCTCAGTGGGATTCCATCGGGCTTTGACAAAGTTGATAAATTGACCTCAGGTTGGCAGGAAAGTGATCTAATAATTGTGGCTGCGCGTCCAGGAATGGGGAAAACTGCACTTACGCTGTCTATGGCTAGAAATATTGCTGTAAACCTTAACATTCCAGTCGCATTTTTCTCATTAGAAATGTCTTCCGTTCAATTAATTACTCGATTGATATCCTCAGAAACGGGTTTGAGTTCGGATAAATTAAGGACTGGTAAGCTTGAAAAACACGAATGGGAGCAACTCAATGTAAAAGTTAAATCCCTTGAAAAAGCACCGCTTTACATTGACGACACCCCTTCTTTATCTATTTTCGATTTACGTGCCAAAGCCAGACGTTTGGCCTCCCAAAATGGGATCAAACTTATCATTGTGGATTATCTCCAATTAATGACGGCGGGAAGCAGTCAGAAATCGGGAAATCGCGAGCAGGAAATTTCTCTGATTTCCAGAAATCTCAAGGCCCTAGCTAAGGAATTGAGTGTCCCTGTTATTGCTCTGTCACAGCTTTCTCGAGCCGTTGAAACAAGAGGGGGGAGTAAGCGACCACTGCTTTCTGATTTGCGGGAATCCGGAGCCATAGAGCAAGATGCCGATATTGTTTCTTTTATTTACAGACCTGAGTATTACAAAATTGATGAATGGGATGATGAAGACCACACCCCTTGCGAAGGCCAAGCCGAATTTATCATTGCAAAACACAGAAATGGTGGGCTCGACAACATTCGGCTAAAGTTTATTGGGAATCTCGGAAAATTTGACAACCTAGACACTTTTGACTCTCCATTTGATGCCGAATACCATTCAAAAATGAATGCCGCAGCCAATGACGATACATTCTCAGATGATCCATCCATGCAAGTGGATCCTAATGAAGCCTTTGACCCACCAGAAGACGATACGCCTTATTAGTCAAATAATAAAAACCTAAAAATGCGCCTCAAAATCTTAACTGTTATTTTTTTGTTGTCAATCACCCACAAGGGATTTTCAAGTTATATTTTGATCCCGATGGATGCAAGCTCTCAGGAAAACCATCTTAAGTCATATGGAATTGCCTATTGGGTATTGGGTCAGAATCAAAATATAAAATGGTTGCTAAATTACAGAGGTGGTTCTTTTCTAATTCCCAATTCAGAAGCCATTGCCAAAGAGTGCCACATTCGAGGTGTTTCTTACGAATTGATTAGTGATACCAAAACGGCAGCTATTTTAAAAGATATAAGTAGCCCCAGTCAAAACATGGAGGCCGTCGTCCTGGAAAAAGCGCCTAGAATCGCTGTTTATTCTCCAAGTGGAAAACAGCCTTGGGATGATGCGGTGACCTTGGTTTTGACTTATGCTGAAATTCCCTACGAAATTATATACGATATGGAGGTCCTCAATGATGCTCTGTTGTTATACGATTGGCTGCATTTACACCACGAGGACTTTACGGGGCAATACGGAAAATTTTACAGGGCCTACAGAAATGCTGCTTGGTACATAGAGCAACAAAAAGAAGCAGAAACAATGGCGCAACAATTGGGCTTCAATAAAGTTTCCGAACAAAAACTTGCGGTCGCACAAAAAATAAAGGATTATGTATTGGGTGGTGGATTTATGTTTGCCATGTGCAGCGCTACAGATAGTTTTGACATTGCCCTGGCGGCTCAAGCATTAGATATTTGTGAGCCGATGTTTGATGGTGACGGCAGTACTGCCAATTATCAAGCACAGCTTGATTTTTCAAAAACCTTTGCTTTTAAAGAATTCATTTTGGAGCGAGACCCAAATGTCTATGAGTTTTCATCCATTGATTTGACTTCGACGCGAAAGATTCCAAAAGAATCTGACTATTTTGCACTAATGGACTATTCTGCGAAATGGGACCCTATACCCACCATGCTCAATCAAAACCACACTGCCTTGGTCAAAGGTTTTATGGGGCAAACTACCGCCTATAATCCAAATCAAATTAAGTCCAATGTTTTGGTTTTAGGTGAAAATAAAATCAATGGTGAAGCCCGTTACATTCACGGCCTTAAAGGCAAGGGTTTTTTTACTTTTTATGGCGGTCACGACCCTGAAGATTACACGCATAGGGTAGGGGATCCGAAAACCGAGTTGGAATTACACCCCACATCTCCGGGCTACCGTCTTATTCTCAACAATGTCTTATTCCCAGCGGCTAAGAAGAAAAAACAAAAGACCTAGAAAAAAAATTCTGGCCAAGCTTTTTCAAACTTTGCCAACAACACTTTCTCACTGTCCCCAAA
>PBQM01000049.1 GCA_002725015.1 Flavobacteriaceae bacterium
AAAAAAAGGCAAGCGACCTACATCACACCGCTACGACCATTTACCTTTGCTGCGTTCCCGCCCTGGAGGATTCAACAGGAGCTGGTTGTGTAGAACTTGCCTCGGTCAAAGATACAATGTTTTAATATTCTTTTAATGATTTTTTTTAGTGAACATAAATAAATAAATTGCCAAAAATACAGAGATGCCTATGTCCTTCTTCAAACTGTTAAAAATCATTGCCCTTGGCGCTATTATTTACAGCTGTGGAAATTCTTCCAAAGCCCTAAAGTCCAACTTTTCAATTCAGTCCAATACCGCTAAAAATATCATTAGCAATGCCGACACCCTAAAGTTGTCTGTTTTAAACACCAATAACAAGAAAATTGATTCTGTGGCGTTTAGCATGAACAACCGCCGCATTTCTGATGATACAGCGCTCAAAGGCACTGCATTAGGTGAAAAAATACTCAAAGCCACTGTTTTTTTTGAAGGTAAAAAGGAAATCGCCTTGCTGAAAATTATTGTGGTCAATAGCAATACTCCCAAGCTTTATAACTATGAGTTGGTCAATACCTACCCCCACGACATCAATTCCTACACCCAAGGGCTGGAATTTTACAAGGGTATTTTATATGAAAGCACCGGGCAATATGGCGAGTCCAAACTCCGAGCGCTGGATTATAAAAACAATACAGTCCTTAAAAATATAGAGCTCTCTTCATCCTATTTTGGTGAAGGTTTAACGGTCTTAAACGACAAAATATATCAATTGACGTGGAAAGAAGGCCGCGGGCTTATCTATGATGTCAATAGTTTTGAGTCCTTGGGGAATTTTAAATACGGTCAAAGCAAAGAAGGCTGGGGATTGTGTAATGATGGGACTCAGCTCTATAAAACAGACGGTTCAGAAAATATTTGGATTTTAAATGCAGAAACTTTAGAAGAAGAACGTTTTGTACAGGCCTATACCAATAAGGGCAGATTGACCAATTTAAATGAACTTGAATGGGTGGAAGGAAAAATTTATGCCAACCGCTACCAAAAAAATGGGGTCGCTATTATCAATCCAATCAATGGCGCCATTGAAGCAGTGATAGATTTTAAAGCCTTAAAAAATAAAGTTACAGCGCATCCTGATTTGGATGTACTCAATGGTATGGCCTATAATTCTGAAACTAAAACACTGTTTGTCACTGGAAAGCGCTGGGATAAGTTGTTTGAAGTCCGTATAATTCCCTCAAAATAATGCAGGTTTTCAAGACCTCACGCACCGTAATTGCAAATGACATTGACCACCATAATCACGTCAATAATATTCGTTATTTGGAGTGGATTCAAGCATTGGCTGCCGCCCACTGGGAATCGGTATCCACAGCAATACAGCGCCAAGAAAACGCTTGGGTAGTCATGCGCCATGAAATTGACTACCTGGCAGCAGCTTTTGAGGTAGAGCAATTGGAACTCAAGACCTATGTATCTAAATGTGAGGGTACCACCAGCATTAGAGAAGTAGAGATTATAAATGCACAAACAGGAAAATTACTGCTCAAAAGCAAAACAAAATGGTGTATGACCGATCCCAAGACAAAACGCCCCAAACGAATTCCTGAAAATATTTTAAGCATTTTTGATTAAACCAATATGTTTGAATTAAAAATTATATTTTTACAACTCAATATGCATCTATGAAACAGTCTTTCTTCTACCTACTAACGTTCTGTTTTTTGATATTTTGGAGTTCTTGTCGCAATGATTTTGATTTTAGAGTCAGTGAAGGCAGCCTGCGTTTCTCAAAAGACACCGTGTATTTAGACACCGTTTTTAGCAACATTGGTTCTAGTACTTACACCCTCAAAGTTTACAATACTTCAACAGCCAATATTTTGATTCCTAAAATCAAACTCCAAAACGGCCCAAATTCCAACTACCGTCTCAACGTTGATGGCATGACAGGTGATGTGCCGCTCTCTGGCAATGAATTTACTGACGTAGAATTATTAGCCAAAGACAGCATGTATATTTTTATTGAAACCACCATAGACATTCTTGACTTGGTAAGCAACCAAACCCAATTTTTATATACAGATGCTATCGAATTTGGACAATCCGATCTACAAAAAGTAGAATTGATCACCCTTGTCAAGGATGCGGTATTTATCTACCCACAACAAATTACAAATTCCGACGGCAGTACAGAAATTGAAACCTTGAGTTTTGATGTGGATGGTGATGGAACGGCTGAAGCTACCAGCCTTCAAGGCCGTTTTTTAGAGGCTGCCGAATTAAATTTTACCAATGAAAAACCCTATGTCATTTATGGCTATGCAGCAGTGCCTGAAGGAGAAATTTTAACCATTGATCCAGGCGCGAGGCTGCACTTCCATGCCAATTCTGGCTTGTTGCTCACAAACAATGCGGCCATCCATGCCAATGGGCTTCCAAGCACCGATTCAGACCTTCTAGAAAATGAAATTATTTTTGAAGGCGATCGATTAGAGCCGGGTTTTTCTGAAATCCCTGGCCAATGGGGAACGCTATGGCTTTACAATGGGAGTACAGACCATCAATTTAACCACTGCACCATTAAAAACAGTACTGTGGGTATCATTTCAGATGGCAATCAAAATGACCCATCTAAGCTCCTCATTACCAATACTCAAATTTATAATTCTAGTAATTTTGGCGTTTTGGGACGCGCCACCAATATAAAAGCAGAAAATTTAGTTGTTAATAAAAGTGGACAGTCTTCCTTTGCGGCGAGCTTTGGTGGCCACTATGATATAGTTCACTCTACCCTTGCCAATTACTGGACCAATAGCTTTAGGCAATTTCCTGCGCTGTTGATTAATAATTTTACAATTGACGAAGATCAAAATGCAGTTCCCAATGATTTAAACAGTGCAAATTTTACAAATTGCATTATTTATGGAAATGACAATCCAGAATTGTTGTTGGACAATATATCAGGGGCAGAATTTAATTTTAAGTTTAAAAACTGTCTGTTGCTGTTTAGTGATAACAACAATGTTTTTTCTGGTCCGTACTATGATTTTAGCAACTTGAGCCTCTATGAAGACATGCGCTTTAATTTGGCGCCGGAGTTTTTAGACCCCGCTCAAAATTTATTGCAAATTCCATTGAATTCTCCGGCGGCATCCGCGGCATCCGCGGCAGGAAATTTAAATACAGATATCACTGGGGCCTTGCGTCCCGTACCGGCAGATCTTGGGGCTTACAATGCCATCGATTTTGAAAATTAAAAAACGACTAAACAAATAGCGGGCGGTGTCCCATCATGGTGTTTACCCTTTTGGCCACAGATTCCAATACAGCTCCATTTTCGTAATTGCAAATAACTTCGTCAATAAAAGCAACAATAGCTTCCATGTCGTCTTCCACAAGACCTCTGGTTGTAATGGCAGGAGTACCCACTCGAATTCCAGATGTCACAAATGGACTTTTAGTGTCAAAAGGAACCATATTCTTATTGGCAGTGATATCGGCTTGGACCAAGGCTTGTTCAGCCTCTTTGCCAGTGATATTTTTATTGCGCAAATCAATCAGCATCATATGGTTGTCGGTACCACCAGAGATCAAATCATAACCGCGTTTAACAAAGGCTTTTGCCATGGCATCAGCATTCTTTTTTACCTGTATGATATAATGCATAAAATCATCGGATAAGGCTTCTCCAAAAGCGATGGCTTTTCCAGCGATTACATGCTCTAAAGGCCCCCCTTGATTCCCGGGGAATATAGCGGAATCTAAGAGTGAGGACATCATTTTTGGTTTTCCAGATTTAAAGGTCAAACCAAATGGATTTTCAAAATCTTTACCCATCATAATAAGCCCACCACGAGGGCCGCGAAGGGTCTTGTGTGTGGTCGTGGTCACAATATGACAATGCGGGAGTGGATCGTTTAACAAGCCTTTGGCAATCAGTCCTGAGGGATGCGAAATATCACCCAATAAAAGCGCATTTACGCTGTCAGCGATTTCTCTAAATCTTTTGTAATCGATATCTCTAGAATAGGCAGAAGCACCCGCAATGATCATCTTGGGTTGCTCGGCTGTAGCAATGGCTTGAATTTTGTCATAGTCTAACATGCCGGTTTCTTTTTCAACCCCATAAAACACAGGATTGTAAAGTCTACCAGAAAAATTTACAGGAGATCCGTGCGTCAGGTGACCACCATGAGCCAAATCAAATCCCAACATTTTATCACCTAGTTTTAAACAAGCGTGAAAAACAGCGGTGTTGGCTTGACTTCCTGAATGTGGTTGCACATTGGCCCAAGCGGCACCAAAAAGTGCTTTGGCGCGATCAATGGCAATTTGCTCAACCTTGTCTACCACTTCACAGCCGCCGTAATAGCGTTTTCCTGGGTAGCCCTCGGCGTATTTATTGGTCAAAATAGACCCCGTAGCTTGCATGACTTGATCACTTGTAAAGTTTTCGGAAGCGATGAGTTCGATGCCATTGGTTTGGCGTTTTTTTTCAGCTTTGATAAGATCAAAAATATCTGTGTCGCGTTGCATGGTCTTAAATTATTGATTAGACTTTGCAAAAATAGGGATAAGCACCATTATAAACGTTAAAAAACATATATTTGATCAAAGATTTATTAAAAATTAATTAACATTTTATCATGCCAAACTTTGCTAACAACCCTGATCGCGCTTCTTGGCTACACGTCGATCCCCATTCCGATTTTCCCATCCAAAACATTCCTTTTGGAGTGTTTCTCACCAGAGACCATATTACCACCATTGGCAGCCGTATTGGCGATACTGCAATTGATCTCGCTGCCCTACATCAGTTGGGATACTTTAAGGGCATTCCATTAACTGATGGTATCTTTTTACAAGACACCCTAAATGATTTTATTGCGGATAGCCGTAAAACTTGGCGAGCTGTTAGAAATCGCATTGCAGAACTCTTTGATGTCAATAACAACCTGCTGAAATCGAATGAAAAAGACAAAAAAGCTGTTCTCTTTAATATGGATGAAATCGAAATGCAATTGCCAATTCAAATTGGAGATTATACCGATTTTTACGCCAGCAAAGAACACGCCACTAATGTGGGAACCATGTTTAGGGGAAAGGACAATGCTTTGATGCCCAATTGGCTTCATTTACCCGTAGGTTATCACGGCCGCAGTTCTTCTATTATACCTTCCAACATTCCAATTCGACGCCCCAAAGGGCAAATGTTAGCTGCTGGTACAGAGGGACCAGTTTTTGGGCCCAGTAAAGCCGTTGATTTTGAACTAGAAATGGCCTTTATTACCACAGATGCCAATGTCCTTGGAGACAGTATTCCAATTGATGAGGCCGAATCCTATATTTTTGGATTGGTTCTCTTTAACGACTGGAGTGCTAGAGATATTCAGCGCTGGGAATATGTGCCATTGGGCCCGTTTCTTGGAAAGAATTTTGCCTCTTCAATGTCTCCTTGGATTGTCACTTTAGATGCCTTAGAGCCATTTAGAGTCGCTTCTCCGAAACAAATTCCAGAACCACTGCCCTATTTACAATTTAAAGGAAATAAAAGCTTTGATATTAATTTGGAAGTTGCCATCCAAGCTGAAAACAGCGAAGAAACGGTAGTAACGCGCTCCAACTTTAAATATATGTACTGGAACATGGCCCAACAACTCACACATCACAGCGTCAACGGCTGTCCAATAAATGCAGGTGATATGTTGGGAAGTGGTACGATTTCTGGTCCAACACCAGAGTCTTATGGCTCCATGTTAGAGCTGGCTTGGAAAGGAGAAAAACCAATAAAACTAAACAATGGGTCAGAGCGGGTATATATCTGCGATAATGACTGCGTGATTTTAAGAGGGTATTGCGAAAACAAAGCTGTGAGAATTGGATTTGGTGAAGTTGTCACAAAACTATTACCCGCACATTAATTCAAAGTAATTTTTGATTCAAACATTGAATATATCTCATTTAAAAAAATAAAAAATTGATTTAATTTAACAGTAAATGGGTAATCGTCTCATAATTCGCAATTTTTTCTGTTTTATTTTTTTAATGTCTTAAAAACAATAGCTTTGACCTTATTATTTACCAAAAACAACAGCATTGAGCAGTATCTATAGCCATAAACAACTACAATCCACCCATTCACACATCGGGCGCACTCCCGCTATTGACATGACTGCTATCATCACCCCTTTGGGGTTATTTAGATTATAAACCGCCGTCACATATAAGCCTGTTTAACAATATTTATTTTTAATAAATTTAATATCAATGAAAGTTTTAAAATTTGGAGGGACTTCTGTAGGTTCCTCAGAAAATATTAAAAAAGTAACTCAAATTGTCAAGTCCAAGAGCGAAAACACAAGCGTTACCTTGGTGGTTTCAGCTGTCGGTGGAATTACCGATAAATTGATGAATGCTTCCAACAAAGCCATTCAAAAGGACATTGAATATAAGTTTGATTTTGATCTTATTAGAAACCAGCACAGTGAAATCATGGAAAAGCTTCTAGAAGGGGTTTCACTAACAAATACCAAAGAGCTCGTTTTCAAAAAATTAAATGAGCTTGAAAAATTACTGGAGGGCATCTATCTAGTCAATGAATTGTCCAGTCAAACAACAGATAAACTCTTGAGCTTTGGAGAATTAATTTCATCCTTGATTATTTTCGAATACATGCAACAACAGGGTTTAAATGTGCAATTGAAAAACAGTCAAAATTTAATTGTTACGGATTCCAATTTTACAAATGCTAAGGTTCAGTTTGAAGAGACCAATGAAAACATCATCAATTATTTCAACACTAACAATAAAATGATTACCATTCTTCCTGGGTTCATTTCAAAATCTGAAACTGGTGAAATTACCACATTGGGGCGTGGAGGATCAGATTATACAGCCGCGATCATTGCAGCCGCACTCAATGCAGAGGCCTTAGAAATTTGGACTGACGTTAGTGGGATGTATACCACCAATCCCAAACTGGTCAAACAAGCCAGGCCCATTGCAGAACTTTCATATCTTGAAGCTATAGAACTGTCGCATTTTGGCGCCAAAGTTTTATATCCACCAACGGTTTTACCAGTACTCACAAAAAATATCCCCATCAAAATTAAAAATACATTGGCCCCAGAAGACCCTGGAACCTCAATTACAAATAAAGTCAAAAATGGTCAAAACAATCCCATCAAAGGAATCAGCAACGTCAACGACATAACCCTGCTAACACTTCAAGGAAATGGCATGGTCGGTATTCCAGGATTTTCAAAGCGTTTGTTTGAAACCCTAGCCAATGAAAAAATAAACATCATCATCACCACCCAAGCGTCTTCAGAACACTCCATTTGCGTTGGCGTTACTGACAAGGACGCGCAAACTGCAAAACAAGCCATTGACAAAGAGTTTGAAAATGAAATTTCACTGCTAAAAATTGACCCCATTGTTTTAGAATCTAAACTGTCTATTGTTGCCGTTATTGGCGATAGGATGAAAAACCATCAAGGGATCAGTGGTAAAATGTTTAGCACCCTAGGAAAAAACAATGTAAACATCCGAGCCATCGCACAAGGGGCCTCAGAGCGTAACATCACAGCTGTTATCTCTCGCAATGACGTCAAGAAGGCCCTTAACTGCTTACACGAGTCATTTTTTGAAGTTCAAACCAAACAACTCAACCTTTTTATAGCAGGGGTTGGCAATGTTGGCAGTACCTTG
>PBQM01000050.1 GCA_002725015.1 Flavobacteriaceae bacterium
GGAGATGGTGTCAAGGACAAAAAGGACGCATGTCCAGGAGTTCCAGGTTTAAAAGCTTTTAACGGTTGCCCAGATACAGATGGTGACGGAATTCAAGATGCTGAGGACAATTGTCCTGAGTTGGCTGGAACTGCAGCGTATGCTGGTTGTCCAGATACTGATGGAGACGGCGTTTCTGATGAAAAAGACCGTTGTCCTGATGTTGCTGGTTTGGCAGCTTTAGGTGGCTGCCCTGACGCTGATGGCGATGGCATTACCGATTCAAAGGACAACTGTCCAAATGTTGCTGGTGTTAGAGGTAACAGAGGATGCCCATGGCCAGATACTGATGGAGATTCAGTCCTTGACAAAGATGATAAATGTCCTGGAGAAGCCGGTACAGTTGCCAATAATGGATGTCCAGAAGATCCAAGTGTTTTGATCAACGAGATGTTGGCAGGACTGGGCAATGTCACATTTGATACCGGTAAATCTTCCGTTGTTAAGGATGCTGAGACTTTGCTTCTTGAAGTGGTGGCGATTTTAAATGCCTATCCAGAAACTCAATTTGTTCTTGAAGGCCATACGGACAGTAAATTTACAGAGTCGTTCAATCAAAAACTTTCTGAGAAAAGAGCTGATTCGGTCTTTAAGTTCTTAACAGACAATGGCATTGAGGCTTCAAGATTGTCAATTAGCGGATTTGGAGAAACGGCGCCTGCTGCTTCAAATGATACAGCAGAGGGAAGATCTCAAAACAGACGTGTTGAAATAAAGTTGTCAAACTAAACAAAACACAAAAACAATTAAAAAAACGCTTCGCATTTGCGAAGCGTTTTTTATTTTTATGACATGCGTAGTTTTATTTTTGATGTTTTAAAGGAATTAAAATCCAAAAAGCATGTTATTTCAGAACTGACTTTTATTTTACCCAGCAAGCGGGCGGGCTTATTTTTAAAAAAAGAGTTGGCGAGTCAAAACAAGGCTGCCAGTTTTTTACCTGAAATTATCTCAATTGAATCCTTTGTCGAAGAATTGTCTCAATTAAGACCGCTGAACAGCCTAGAGACTTTATTTGAATTTTATACGGTGTACCAGAACCTTACCCCAAAAAAAGAGACGGAAGATTTTGATCGTTTCTCAAAGTGGGCTTCAACAGTACTTCAAGATTTTAATGAAATTGACCGCCACTTAATACCCCCGGAAAAATTATTTAATTACTTAAGCGCCATTCAAGAAATCAACCATTGGTCTCTAGAACCCAACCCTACGAAAATGGTCAAGAGCTACTTAAAGTTTTGGAAACAAATTTACAACTACTATATAAAATTTTCGGAGCATCTACTCCTCAAAAATAGTGGATATCAGGGCCTGATTTACAAAATAGCAGTTCAGAATCTTGAAGCCTACTTACAACACACAAAACGCCGCACCCATATCTTTATTGGCTTTAACGCATTGAACGCTGCCGAGGCACTGATAGTTCAAGAGCTCTTACAACAAAGTCGCGCACAGATTTTTTGGGATGCTGACACCACCTTTTTAGAAAGTGCATATCACGACGCGGGCCTGTTTATGAGACGCTATAAACAACAGTGGCCCTATTATAAATCTAAAACATTTCAGGGGATTGCTTCTTATTATGTAAACTCTAAAAATATACACATAACAGGTGCTTCAAAGCAAATTGGACAGGTAAAATACACAGGTGAATTGTTGAGTGCATTAAACAGCGAGAACAAGCTCGAAAATACTGCTCTAATTTTAGCAGACGAAAGCTTACTTTTGCCGGTATTAAACGCCTTACCCCCTGAAATAGCTGCGGTTAATATTACCATGGGCCTGCCGTTGTTTCAAATTCCACTTGCCTCATTTATTGACCAGTGGTTAAAACTCCATTCCAAGAACACGGCTACTTATTACTATAAAGATGTTGTAAATATCCTATCTCATCCCTTTGCAGCCCCCTTGTTTTTAAACAGCCCAAATGCCAATCCTCAAAAAATAATTCAAGCCATAAAACGCCAAAATTTAACCACTCTATCCTTGGACACATTGCTGACATTGTCACCAACGAACAAGGGGCTTTTAAAGCTTCTATTTGAACGTTCTAAGTCTCCAAAAAACGCCATTGAGCAAATGATAAAGCTCCTTTTTAATTTCAAAGATTGCTATACAAACAAGGCCACCAACAATGGCATTGCTTTAGAATACATCTACCGCTTTTTGGAACTTTTTCAACAAATTCAGAATTATGACAGCACTTATAATGTGATTGATTCAATTAAAACGTTACAGGGCGTCTTTAAGGACCTATTGCGCAAAGAAACTTTGGACTTTAAGGGGGAGCCCTTAAAAGGTTTACAAATAATGGGCATGTTAGAATCTCGTGTTTTAGACTTCGAGACTGTGGTCATCGTGTCCGTTAATGAAGGAATTCTTCCTGCAGGAAAAACGAATAACTCATTTATACCCTTTGATGTAAAGTTGGAAAACAACTTACCAACCCATAAAGAAAAAGACGCTATTTACACCTATCATTTTTACCGCCTTTTACACCGCGCTAAGAATATCCATTTGATCTACAATACGGAACCTGATGTCCTAAAAGGAGGTGAGCCAAGTCGGTTTATTGCCCAATTAGAGTTAGAAAACAAACACCATTGCCAGCATCAAATTCTGATCCCTAAGCTGCCGTCCATCAACAACTCTTTGCAGCGCATAAACAAAACCGATGCTATTTTGGAATCATTGAGGGATCTTGCAGCCAAAGGGTTTTCCCCTTCTTCACTAGGGCAGTACATTAGAAATCCCATTGATTTTTACAGTCAAAAGATTTTGGGAATTAGAGAAGATAAAGACTTAGAAGAAACGGTTGAGGCAACGACCTTTGGAAGTGTTATCCACTACACTCTGGAGTCCTTTTACAAGCCGTTTGTTGGGCAGGCTCTGCAAATTGAAAAGCTTCAAGCTCTCAAACCAAAAATAGATTCTACGGTCCGTCGGTTTTTTATGTTGATCTATAAAAAAGGCAACATTAGCAGTGGGAAAAACTTGATCAGTTTTGAGGTTGCCAAACGCTATATTTCTAATTTTTTAGATCATGAAATTCAAGGGCTTAGAAAAGGCCATAAGATTGTGTTGGAGGCTGTTGAAAAGCCTGTAAAGATTCAGCTTGAATACCCTGAATTGGACTTCCCTATTTGTTTTAAAGGCAGTATTGACCGAATTGACCGCTGCGATGGCATCCGTCGTATTATTGATTATAAAACGTCTAAAGTGGAGCAAAAAGATTTGAATCTTGTGCATTGGTGCTCTATTACTGAGGATTATAAGAAGCATAATAAGAGTTTTCAGGTTTTGATGTATGCCTATATTTTAAATCTATTAGAAAACAATGAAGATCCGCTAGAAGCGGGGGTTATATCCTTTAAAAACCTTAAAGCCGGCGTTTTAAAATTTACTAAAAAGGACAGGGTTGGGCGTGGGGCCCAAAAGCAATCCAAAATTACTTTGGAAATGTTAGCGTCTTTTGAAACTGAGCTCAAAGCCCTGCTCTGCGCAATGTTTGATATGAAAACAGAATTTTTAGAGAAGGAAGTTTAAAGTGAAATGTATTATAAACCATACGATCCCTGGCCCAAATAAGCGGCTCATAGTATATGATTTGTTTTATGATCCCATATTACAAAATACACCAATAATAATTTTTTGTCATGGTTATAAGGGGTTTAAAGACTGGGGGGCATGGTCACTGCTGGGCAAAGCATTTGTTTCCAAGGGTTTTGCGTTTTTTAAATTTAACTTTTCTCACAACGGCGGAACTTTAAAGCAACCGATTGACTTCCCCGATCTTGAGGCTTTTGCACAGAATAATTATACAAAGGAGCTGCAAGACCTAGATTGCTTTTTACAGTGGTTGTCAACATCTTTTAAAAACAAGCCGTTTTTAGACCTCAAAAAGATCATTTTGATTGGCCACAGCCGAGGGGGAGGTATTGTGACGATTAAAGCTTCTGAAGATCCAAGGATTTATAAATTGATCACTTTGGCAGGCGTCAGTGACTTTAAATCAAGGTTTCCCACCAAACAAGCATTGAGGGATTGGTCGCGCTCAGGGCGCTATTTTGTGAAAAATGGACGGACCCAACAGCAGATGCCGCATGCCTATCAATTTTACTTAGATTTTCTAAAGAACGAAGAGCGATTGACAATTTCAAGCGCCGCCAAGAGATTAAAGATTCCACATTTAATCGTTCATGGCGCGGAAGACACTTCTGTCCCAATTTCAGAGGCCAAAGCATTACACAGGTGGAGTTCTAAGAGCTCTCTTTGTATTTTCGGAGAATCGAATCATGTTTTTGGTGCCGAGCACCCCTGGAAAAAGTCTGAAATGCCCGCCAATTTAAAGAGGGTTTTAACAAAAATGATCGATTTTATCAACAATTAACCCCGCTTCTTAAGAAAAATAGAATATATACAGATAAATTTTTGGTAATACCGAAGTAATTTTTGTAATTTAGATCAAAATAAAATTATATTATGGGATATTCATTCAAAAATAGCAAAGGAAAGACGTATTATTTACACACAAAAGACGTCGTTTTAAAAGGTGGAAGAAATCAAACGATTTATTATTTCGCCAAAGACGAACGTTCTAATTCATGCGACCTTCCAGCTGGAAAGAAAATTGTAGAAAATGAAAAAACTGGACTGCCTTTTGTAAAGTCTGCTTAATTCAATTTCAAACGATTAAAAAAAAACCCGCTCGAAAGAGCGGGTTTTTTTGTATCCTTGATAAAAATGAGCGATTTATTCTAAGGCCATGACCGCATTGTATGCGGTTGGGTCAAAGGCATTGTAAGCTTCAACTGCCTTGCCATTTTCCCATTTAAACCAACCATACCCTTTTACTTTTAAAACCTCTCCGCTGCTCTTAGCAACGGCATTCCAATTGTACCAGACATTGGTGTAAATATTCCCGTCGTTGTAATACATGGTTGCGGTATAAACATCAGTATGAGAAATATCGTCAAAATAAGTATGACCACTGCTGAAAGCCGTTACAAGTTCAGAAACACTTAAATCAGAATCATTGACAGAATACACAGCATCTTCCGAAAAGATATTTTTGGCGGACTCCATGTCGTTGTCTCTATATGCTTTCATGAATTTATCCACCATGGCTGTATATTGGTCTTCATCTAGCATATAGCCAGACATAGGTTGGTCGTCAATGGAGTATTTGGGCTTTTCAGCGCAGCTGCTCAGCAGCAAGGCGAAAATAAAAAGGGTGATTGTATTTTTCATTTTGATTGGTTTTTAGTCTTCAGGAATGACATAATCCCCCTTTGTTTGATACCACATTTTGAGTTTCCCGTCCACAATCTGGTACCACTCTATATAAGTTCCATCATTGCCAGTAAACTGTGCATTGACCCATTGGCCCTCTTGATTGGTAGCATTTGGATCATCGGATCCCTTCGGGTAGGCAGCAAAGGCATAGTCTGTTTTCCAGCCCCATTCTTCCTCTTTTTCAAGCGATTCTTGGTATTCAGCCTCGATTTTATCTACAAATTCTTGAGCTGTACTGGCCGTGTAACCGTCTTCAAAGACAAACATGCCTCCATCTTGAATCATAGTTTTCATGGTTGTATAATCTCGATCGGCCCAGGCCGCATCAATGGCTTTAAAAACCTCAACAGTTGCATTGTCTCCAAGGTAGACCGTCTGGCCTTCGTATGGGCCAAATCCGTTGCTGGCTTTTGGCGCTTTTTCTTTTTGTGCACAGCCCATCGTTAAAAGCACTGGAATTGCAAGTAATAATTTTCTCATTTTTAGTTAAATTTAGATTCTTCCAAATGTATTAAATTTTAATTTCAAAATAAAATTTAATACAGCGCACAAAACCACTTTAAATATTGTTTAATTTGGCATTAGAAAGCAGTTGGTGTTTGGGGACCTTTCGTACTCAGTTCGATTCTAAATCAGTCACATTGGTCTCAATGGCTTCAGAGAAATAGAATTTGAATTTTAGTTTTCCCGCCTTTTTAACGAGATAGCAGCTCTCTAGCCACTCAAATTCGAGTTTTACTTTTCCCTCAGGGGTGTTGACTATAAATTCGCCAAAATGCTTTAAGGAGAGGTGTGCTGAGTTGTAGTCAGTGTCAATAGCAATATCTTCAAAGCGCCGTTGACTGCTTACAATATCAAAAGTTTTTACAAACTCGATAAACTCTTCGGCAGAATAACGGCGGCTGTTCTCAAAAATAAAAAAGTCGTCAGTGATCAGATTGTCAAAATCGTCCAAATCACGGTCTAAGATTTCAAAGAAATTGTTAAAAGCGGTCATCACTTCTTCATTGGATATTATTTTGGAGTTTTGACAGCTGCTTAACATTAAAAAGGACAAGGACAAGAAAATATTCTTCATTTATAAAAGTTTGATATATTGGTTAATAGGGTTAAAGATCATGTTATTTACTTGCCAAAGTGTCCATTAATCAAGCGCTAAGTCCTTTAAAAATAAGAAAAACAAGCATTAAGGATGGAATGGAAAATTTAATTTGAAGATTCACTTTGAGATCAAGCTTCATCCAATTGCTTTACCAATATGTAAAGACATATAAACACACACAACATCACAAAGATTGAAAAGTAAAAGACGATTTTATCGGCACCCATAGCTTGATGTTTCACCTAAAGATATAAATTTTTTTCTCATATCGGCAAAAACCGTTGTTTATTATTTCGCCTTAAAACAAAAAAAAGCCTGTTGTAAATGTCTAATATTTATCAGTGATCAGCCTTTATATCCTGATTTCATCCCCGTGTTTTTTTGAGCTTAGCATTTTTTAAGTGCTCCTAATCGGGGAGGCCTCCACACATTAATTTTATTATACCTAATGCGTTTCATTTCTAATTTTTTTATAAATTTAGAAAAAGAAAAAAAACATGAAAACTGTAGCACTGTTCGCCAAATCTAGTACAATATTATTGTTAATTGCCGCGCTTGGCTGCCAAAACCAACCCTCCGATAAACACTTACAAATGGAAGCTGATCAAGCCCAGTTGGAAGCGAACCTTGAGCTTTATAAAGATATTTGGGATGAGATCATTAACGGCCGTAAAATTGAATTGATCAACGCCGATTCGTTCGACGAAAATGTCACTGCTTTGGCTACTGCTGATGGAGATATTGTAGGGATTGAGAATTTTAAGGCCTATTACAACAATTATCTCACAGGATTTTCGGATGCAGAGTTCACCATTGTTGACGCTTTTGGGCAAGGGAATAAAATTGTTAAGCACTGGAATTTCAAAGGCACCCATGACGGTGAATTTTTTGGCGTTCCAGCCACTGGTAAAAAGGTTGATATTTCTGGAACCACTTTGGTTGAAATGAAAGATGGGAAAGTCGCTGCTGAGCAGGACTTTATGGATTTGCTAGACTTTTACACCCAATTGGGTCTGATGTAAAGGCTTGAACATTAAATTCAGCCCTACTCTTTGGGGAATCGGCTAAAGTTGCCCATACCATCAGTGTCTAAAACGTCTGGCTGCTCGCCATATTTGTTCTCCTCTCTTTGTTTTTTGCTGCTGTAAAAGATGTTCCATATCAAGAAATAGACATAGATTACAAAGATAATAAACCCTATGATAAACATGGCCAACCCCATTATTTTCTTCTTTGTCTAATGGTTAATGCAAACAATAAAATAGTACCGGGCCAGTGCGCCGTATAAATGGCTTCATCGGTGCGTCCCAGCAGCCCCAAACCTACAGAATATAACAGACACACAAAGGCCAATAACACTGGATACCATTTGTATATAAAATTTTTAAACAATTGCATAATATTTAATATTTTACACAATTATATTGTTAAATATCTGCAATAATGTTAATTTTTTTATAAATAAAAATCCTTTAAAGGCTCTGTTTATTCTGTATTATTGGATAGAACAGCGGCTGGTAATTATTTAAGGGGGTGCTGATAAAGGTTTACACCAAAGCAGCCTCAACGGAGATTTTACAATTTAAAACTCCTGAAATTGGACAATTATCTTTAGCTTCATTGGTCAATTCCATAAATTTTTGAGCCGCTATACCCGCAACTTTTGCCTTTAAGTTTAGAGCGACCTCTGTAATGACTCCTTCCTCAAAGGTTAAAACGGCCTCTGTATTTAGAAACTCGGGGCTAAAATCAGCGTCGTTTAAAACGAAGCTCAACTTCATATTAAAACAGCCTGCCAGTGCGGCGGCGATCAGTTCTTCAGGGTTGGTGCCCAGCTTTCCATCGTCATTTTTAAAGCGGCTTTTAAAACTATAGGGCATCTCAGTAAACGCCCCGCTTTGTGAGGTTAAAACACCTGTTCCGTTGGCGCCATCTCCAGTCCATATGGCATTTATTTTTCTTTTCATTTGGTTGGTATTAAAGTTTATCAATTAAGGGTTAAAACAATTTTTTAGCGTTGAACTTGGCATACCAAGGCTTCAATTATACAGCCTTGTATCCAAACCCAATTAATAAGTTTTACTCAAATATAAGAAACCTTATTTTAAGCTATTTAAAAGGGTAAGAAATAGCGGAATTAAAAGAGATGGACATAACTTTTGTGTTTATTAATTGAACGTTAATTCACCTGCCTCTACATCTATATTAAATGAATTAGAAGTTTTTAATAGCGCATTTAAGCCAAGTAAGTCTGAGGAGTTTTCATCTAAAACACTAAATTCTACATTTTCAATTTCATAATTTCCAATTTTCATTTTATCAATGACATATATTTTTCCATAAACAACATCTCCGTTGGCGATGGTAAATTCTCCATCTTGTTCATTTCTAATTTTAATTTGTCCCAATGCTAAAAGGGAATAGAACTTGACCTCATTTAGCAAGGTCATAGATGCCCCTGTATCCAAAGTCATTTTAATAAGCGTTCCATTAAAATCCACATCTACCATTATACTATTTCCATTATAGTATATAGGGACTGCATAAGGGTTGTTTGTGTTTGCGTCTATCCATTCATCATCATACCAATTTCCGTCTTGTTGTATTCCCCCGTCGGGAGTAATAACCTTACCTAGACCCTGTCTTTTACCATTTACAACGCCACCAAAATATTTGTTTCCACTTGGATAAATAATGATTGCATCTTCATCATTTAAAACATCGTTAATGAAGTTTCCTTTTTCGATGTAAAACCCGCCGCTTGTTGAAGCAATTGATTTTTTCTCACCAAAACCATTTAACACCCATTTATACAGTTTTGAATTATTTTCATAAGTAACAACTTCTGTAATAAACCCCTCTCGCTCATTATTTGAATAATAAATCATTTTTCCTTTTTTTGTCGAATCTAATACGGGGCCATTTTCTGTATCAATAAAATACCCTTCAAAAACAATGGGTTTAGAAAATTTAATATTCGTGAAGACTCCCTTAAAAGCATCTCCATTTTTGAAAATGCCTACAAAGTTTCCCTCATCGTATTTATAAGTGCCTTCTCCATCTTGACAATCTCCCTTAATACACTGTGCACTTGAAATGAAACTAAATAAAACAATAATTCCAGCCAATAGATTCTTCATAAAACATTTTGTTTAAATTAAAATTTAGGTTTAAGATGGTTAAGCAATAAAGAATTAACAGAACTTCAAGAGTATGTGTCTAGGCTTTAGTTGTCTGGGCCATGTAATTCAAAATATTTAACTTCTGCTTTTTTCTCTAAGAGTTTTACATCCCACATGACAAAGTTCATTGCGCCATTATTGATGGCGTCTGTGAAGTAAAACTTCATTGAGCTTCCAAACCTTTTCCATGAGCCTTTTACAGGCGTAGAAATTAGGGTGCCATCATTTAAAATAGTTCTGGCATTTCCATCCAAGGTGCCGCTTGTCTTTGAAGTATTGATGGATGAAACTTTCATTTGAGCAAAAACCAAACCATAGCCTGTGATGTTTCCTTCAAAATTCATTAGAGAATAGCCATCGCCAGGACTCACCAAAACGATGTCTAAGGTTCCCCCTCCCTTGGGTTGAGACAAATTTTGTGAAAAAGAAGTGGAAATAAAAGCGATTGAAATAGAAATTGATAATAATAGATGCTTCATTTTTAATGTTTATGGTTAATTATCCAAGATAAACAAATTTCTAATTAAAATAAAAGTTCAACCTATTTTGGCGGTGTATTAATTTAGTCATTAAACCGCGATGCCTGTAGTTGTCTATTTCTCTCCCTTAATATTAAAAACAAAAAACCCCTCAATTAAGAAGGGGTTTAAGGGTGGCCCTAACTGGGCTCGAACCAGTGACTCTCTGATTATGAGTCAGATGCTCTAGAGATTTTTATTCCATTTTGATTTTTTTATCTCCAACTACTAATGCATTAAAAACAGTACCAGCCTCAATTATAGCTGGTTTTCCCTTGATTAATAGAAGAGGTGCAGCTACAACTACGGCAGTACCAACAGCTACAGCAGTTTTACTCTTTCCAGCATAATCATATTTTAGGTTTACGGGCACTGATTGCCCGTCAACTGCTTTAATAAAAGCTACACTGAAAGATAATTTGCCTTTTGTACCTGCCGCTTTTCTTTTTTCTGCCAAAGTAATTGTACCACTAACTAAAGTTCCTTGAGAAACTAAAACATTTCCATCAATATCAGTTACATCAGCCTGGACTGTTAAGGAGATTACCTCGCCAGTGTTTACTTTTCTTCCACCTTTTTTATCGGAGGATATAGTTTCAGACATTACAAGCGGTATTCGGGTCCCAGAGGACAATAATATGGTGGAATTATTATCCTTAATTTTAATATTTTCGAAAGTCATCCTTTCTCCATTTTCAAAAGTTACAAGCAATACGTCTGCTAAACTTAAACTAAAAGATACTGATAAACCAGGCTTTTGATATTTTAACTCAGAATCTGATATATCTGTTATTTTAACTTTCATTTCAGAGCCATCACGCTTAATTACTGAGTCTTGAGCATTTAACTGAAATGCAATTACAAGTACAAATACAATAGATAATATATTTTTCATAATGGTTAATTTTATCCTCACAAGATAAGAAAAGTTTTTTAAGTTAAGTTGCTTTTCACAACTAGGCTAGAGCAAACAAAAACCCCCTCAATTAAGAAGGGGTTTAAGGGTGGTCCCAACTGGGCTCGAACCAGTGACCCTCTGATTATGAGTCAGATGCTCTAACCAACTGAGCTATGGGACCTAAAGA
>PBQM01000051.1 GCA_002725015.1 Flavobacteriaceae bacterium
TGGAAAACATCCAAGCTGTTGTTTCTGAATAATTCATCTAGTGTAGCGATCCCATTGCGGAAGGGCCATTAAAATAAGGTTCTGGTAAAGAAAAAGACCAATGCACCGCAAATAAAACCAACAAAAGCCAACCAACTTATTTTTTTTAAATACCAGAAAAAATTAATTTTTTCCATACCCATGGCAACGACCCCTGCCGCAGAACCAATGATAAGCATGCTGCCACCCGTTCCGGCAGAATAGGCGATAAAATGCCATAAAATATTGTCGCTTGCTTCTGAGAACATCCCCAATGAGGCAGCTACCAGTGGTACGTTGTCGATGACGGCAGAACCCACCCCTAGCAAAAGAACCACCAGGTCTGAGATTGCAGTCCCTACTACTTCTGTTCCAATGTGGGGGGTACTGACTTTAAGCCAATCGGCAAAACCAAATAAAACACCCAGCGATTCCAGAGCCGCAACGGCCATCAAAATTCCCAAGAAAAACAAAATGCTTGGCAATTCTATTTTTGACAGTGAATAATGGACGGGGCTTGAATGCACCCCTTTATCCAGCCCCTCTAAACTAAATTTGGATGAACTGTATATTTCAGCAAAAATAGCCACGACACCCAAAGAAAGCATCATCCCAACATAAGGTGGTAAATGGGTGGCCATTTTAAAAATTGGAACGAAAATAATAGCAGACAATCCCAGATACAGCATGGTCTCACTAAAGCGTCCAGCAGGCTGAACGTCTTTGTCATCTACCTCTAAATTTCCTCTAAAAACAGAAAGTCTAGAGGCCAAAAGAGTGGGGACCAACATACAGACCAAAGAGGGCAACAACAAATAACCAAATAAATGTGACATAGATACTTTATCTGCAATCCAAAGCATGGTGGTGGTCACGTCTCCGATGGGTGAGAAAGCACCGCCAGCGTTGGCGGCAATAACAATAAGTCCCGCAAACCACAAGCGCAACTCACGGTCTTTAACTAATTTTTGCAAAAGTGAGATCAATACAATGGTGGCGGTTAGGTTGTCGATGATTGCCGACAACACAAAAGCAAGCCAACAAAAAATCCATAACAACTTTGTTTTCTTCTTGGTTTTAATAAAATTCTTGATGGTCGAAAATCCATTGAAATAAGCAATGATTTCCACAATGGTCATGGCCCCGAGAAGAAAAACTAAGATCTCTGCAGTCTTTCCCAAGTGGTGGAGTAAAGTCTCCTCCAAAAGGTGCATTTTACCATCGTGATCTAGGCTCTGAAAATTATTGAGAAGTGCATGCTTCGAGGAGTCAAACCAACTGTCAAAATGGTCAATACCGAAAGAGATAAAGGCCCAACTAACAGCCATCATTATAAGGGCGGGAATGAGCTTATCTATTTTTAGACTGTGCTCTAAGGTAATGGCTAAATATCCAGCGACAAAGACAACGATAATAATGGTTTCCATAAAATTTATTTGAACATCAATATTAAAGGCGATTTTTTTGGGACAGTCACAAATATATAAAAGATTTTAAGCATTTACTCTCAAAGGAGGGCAATAAATTTTACCACTGCTGTGATCTTCTTTGGCGCCTGTTACAGACCGCAAACAATTGACCTCCTGACGCAATTTTAAAACCCCTAAAAAGCCAAAAACTAAGGCTTCTTTGTAATGGATTAGTTTTCTATTGGTGGATGGGATTGGACGGCCTAAAATTTGTACAATGCGTAGCATTAAAAAGGAATTGAGAACACCGCCCCCACTGAAAAGACCTGTTTGTAAATTTTGTGACACAAGGACATCGACAATTTGTAAAGCGGTGTGCTCAACCAGCGTCCTTAAAACAGAACAAGGGTCTAAATTATAGTTGTTAACAATTGGAAAAACCTCACTTTGTACCCATTCTAACCCCAGTGATTTTGGAGGTTGTTTCTTATAAAAATCGAGGGCGTTAAGAGCTTTTAAGAGTGGTAAGTGCAATCTGCCCTTGGCAGCAAGTTTACCATCAATATCATAGGGCTGGCCCAAAATTTCTGCATAGTGATTCAATGTAATGTTGGCTGGACATATATCAAAGGCGATCCGCTGGTTTTTAGCTTGAAAAGAAATATTGGCAAAGCCACCAAGATTCAGGCAAAAATCATACTGAGAAAATAAAAGTGCATCTCCAATAGGCACCAAAGGTGCCCCCTGCCCTCCCATTGCCACGTCCTGCACTCTAAAATCACAGACCAAGGTTTGCGAAATGTAATTTGCAAGCTCGGGAAGGTTTCCAATTTGAAGGGTCAAGCCCTTTTGTGGTTGGTGAAAAACCGTATGACCATGACTGCAAACCGCATCTAAGTTTTTGATGTGATGGGTCTTGATAAATGAATTGATAAGTTGTGCAATGTAGATTGTATAGCTTTGATTGAGTGCAGACAGTGCTTTTGGAGATTTTGTTATAGCAGTTCGCAGCTCAGATTTCATTGCGGGTGCATAGGCCAGGGTATCCGCTGCTAAAATTTTATATTCCCAGTTTATTTTCTTTGAAAACTCAACCCAACAAAGATCCAAACCGTCAAGAGAAGTACCAGACATCAGTCCAAGGATGCTGTATTTATTTTTTGTCATACTGTTAAAAAAATCTCTTTTTTATAAACTTCTCGATATTAAATTATATTTGTCAATATTAATAAAGAATATCAAAACCCACAATCAAATGAAATTTAACCTCACTGAAGAACAAATTCTAGTGCGAGATACCGCTAGGGAATTTGCTCAAAACGAACTACTACCCGGCGTTATTGCGCGTGATGAACATCAACATTTTCCTGACAATTTAGTAAAAAAAATGGGAGCTTTAGGTTTTATGGGCATCATGGTTGATCCCAAATACGGTGGCAGTGGAATGGATACCTTATCCTACACTTTAATGATAGAGGAGTTGTCTAAAGTCGATGCTTCAGCCGCTGTTATTGTGTCTGTCAATAATTCTTTAGTCTGCTTTGGTTTGGAAGCCTATGGAACTGACAAACAAAAAGAAAAATACCTGACCAAATTGGCAAAAGGAGAATATATTGGAGCCTTTTGTTTGAGCGAACCCGAAGCCGGCAGTGATGCCACCTCACAAAGTACCACAGCCATTGACAAGGGAGATCACTACTTGTTAGATGGTACTAAAAACTGGATCACCAATGGCGGACGTGCACAAATATATTTGGTGGTCGCACAAACAGACAAAAGCAAGGGTCACAGGGGTATAAATGTTTTTATTGTGGAACGCGATACAGCGGGGTTTGAAATTGGCCCCAAAGAAAATAAATTGGGCATTCGCGGAAGTGATACCCATACCTTGCAATTCAACGGCGTTAAAGTCCCTAAAGAAAATCGCATCGGAGCTGAAGGCTTTGGTTTTAAATTTGCCATGGAAACCCTCTCTGGAGGCAGAATTGGGATTGCAGCTCAAGCAGTGGGGATTGCTGCAGGTGCTTATGAGTTGGCGCTTAAATATTCCAAACAGCGCAAAGCCTTTGGGAAAGAAATTCACAAACACCAAGCCATTGGTTTTAAATTGGCTGATATGGCAACAGATATTGAAGCTGCAAGGCTTTTGGTTTTTAAATCTGCCAATGATAAAGACCAAGGTCGCAGTTATGACACTTCTAGTGCTATGGCCAAATTATATGCCTCAAAAGTTGCCATGCAGCACAGCGTTGAGGCTGTTCAAATTCACGGTGGCAATGGATTTGTTAAAGAATACCATGTTGAACGCATGATGCGAGATGCAAAAATCACACAGATATACGAGGGCACCTCAGAAATTCAAAAAATTGTAATTTCAAGAGCCATTCTCAAAGACTGATGGCTTTAAAAATTAACTTACTTTTGTAAAGCTTACCAATTTTTAATTTATGATGCGCTATTGTCCATCTGATTTTGGACTCATATCAATTGTTATCCCCTTTTACAACGAAGTTCAAAATGTCAGGCCACTTGTCTTGGCCATTGACGGGGCAATGCAGGGCTATTGTTGTGAAATTCTTTTGATAAACGATGGGTCAACAGACGGCACAGCAACTGAAATACAGCAACTCAACCACCCTAAAATTAAACTTGTTGATTTGCAAAAAAATCAAGGACAAAGTTTGGCCTTAGCGGCGGGGATAGAATTGGCACAAGGCGATTATATTGTCACCTTGGACGGAGATTTACAAAACGATCCCAAAGACATACCATGGATGCTGAGTAAAGCAAAAGCTGAGCAATGGGACTTGGTTACCGGCATTCGCCAACAAAGAAAAGATTCCTTTTTAAAAACCGTACCCTCTGTGGTGGCGAACTATATCATCGGAAAAGCAACAAACATAAAGCTAAGAGATCAGGGTTGCGGCCTCAAAGTTTTTACAAATACAACCGCTAAAAAATTGCATTTATACGACCAAATGCACCGCTATATTCCCTTGATTATCCACCTGAATGGGGGCCGTATTTTACAAGTGCCAGTGCGGCATAACCCAAGGTTATTTGGACGCTCTAAATATGGGTTAGAACGCATCTTTAAAGTGATTTATGACTTAGTGGTTTTGATGTATCGCCACCGGCTTTCTCAAAAATCTAAAAAAAACTCCAAATTGGTTAAGAGCTAGAGGTCTATAAATCAAATGATATTTAGCTTTTTTTTAATCTATAAAAAGAAATTCCAAACAAGACCAAAGCGAACCACAAAATCACGATAAGGGTAGTTGGGAGCTGAATAATAATTGTAACCCGTCAATGAAGAATTAAAGTGTTCGGCTTTAAGAAATATTCTTGTTTGTTGAATTTTGGCATTCAAAAAAAAGTCTATTCTTGGAAAATTTCCGTGAGATATATCATTTTGGGTGTAAAATTCCGCCAATACAGGATCATAGGCGTTCATATTGTATTTAGAAAAATAACTAAAGTTGATACCCGTTTGTAAATACATGGCTTTTTTAAACACCTCATCGGCATAATAAAACGTATGCCTGCTATTGATTTGAGGAATGTTTAAAATCTGCCCTCCTTCAAGAACCTGTTGATACAGCACAGTATTGTAAAGTCCGAATTTTTTAAACTTAAATTCCTTTTCATATTTGACACGGAGGTAGTTGATATTTCCATTAAATTGATAAGGTTTGACTCCAGAGCCTTGATTTTCAAAGTAAAGATAATTGTTGACCAAGGTAAAATCTGAACTTAATTGACCGTATTTTTTTGAGTTCAATTCGAAGGCCAACTGTTGAGATTGTTGATTTTTAAAATTGTTTTGCCAATTGTAGTTCAAATAGTCACTTTGATAAAGACGGTAGTTATAATCTGCTGCTGAGGAATTCAAATTGAGACGTAGCCAAGCATCAATATCACTGCTGAATTGGTATCGCGCTTTGGCGTCTAAAAAATTACCTTCTAAATCTCCAGCAACGTTAATTCCCAAATCTGCATCGATTAAAAAGGCGCCAATTTGATTTTTATAACCCCCTTCAAAGGACATCACACTTTCCTTTAGCCGGTTGCCAATCTCCTGTCCATTGATAATGGCTAAAGAATTATAACCATAGTTAAATTGATTGTATCCCAACTTTGCTTTAAAAAATCCAAGTATATTGTTGTTATAAGCTGCATTGATCTCTGTATAAAAATGACCGAAAGTGTTTTTGTCTGAAAGATCAGAACTTACAAAAGCATCTCCAAAAACAGCTGAATTACTGCTTTGGTTGAACTGGTATAATTTATCTTCCATATGAATCACATTTCCTATGGTAAGTCCATGGTTGCCCAATGAATCTTGTTGTTTGAGAAGATAGCTGTGGTCTAAATAAAAACGGCGGCCTTCAAGATTGCTTTCAGCATCTTCAAAAAGTGGATCAAATACGGAACGGTCTGTAAATTCAGAATTCCCATTTTCAAACTCTGCCAATTGTTCCTCTGAAATACCGCCATTTTCTTGATTTAAAATACCTTGATTTACTAGATGCATTCTCATATAGTAACGCTTATTTTTGCTGTGGTAACTGGATGTAAATCTAAAATTCCCACTGCTAGATAAAATATGTTGGTATTTGCCCAAGGAACGCATCCCTTTGTAAGCGATTGAAAAATTAAATTGTTCTGAGGTATTAACTGTAAAAAAAGCATCTAACAATTGTCCCTGTTCAAAGCTGGTTTTAAACATAAGCTCAGTCAGCGGAGTCGGTACATGAAAATAATGAATCTCATTTACACCCATATAATTGAAATGCTTGGCTTTAGATCCAAATCCAGGCTGCATATTTCTATTGTATAAATCATAGCTAAGAGAGTTGAAAGCTTGACCCATATTGTTCAAGGGTAGTAGATTAAAATAGTCCCGTCTTAAATAGTTAAATTTATATTCCTTCTGAATGGTTAAAGTCGTATCCAAATAAATTGTGTCGTGTTGGCGGGATATAATCTTATAATCTTCAATTTTAGCATCAAGATTTTTAGCGACATTGTTGGAGGCGCGATTTGCCATACTGTCAGCCATGGTTCTTGAAGAGTTCATGTTCCTATTATTTCCATCAAAAGTTCGCAGGGTTCGCTGCCCTATTGAACTCTGAAAAGAAAAAATGAGAAGTAAAACAATGGCATATTTATAAATCATATCAAACAAAAATAAATTGCTGTCTCAAAAGTAGGAAATTATTAGGGATTTAAACGGATTTGAAACGAATCGGAAAAAGTAATCTATATTTACAATTGAAATTCAATTTAACGTGCTTAAACGCAGTCTAACAAATAAAAAATACGAATGTGGTACCGATGAAGCTGGACGAGGTTGTTTGGCTGGACCTGTGACGGCAGCAGCGGTCATTTTACCAAAAGAATTTAAAAATAAATGGCTTAACGATTCCAAACAACTCACCCACAGCAAACGAATGAGTCTCAGATCTGTCATAGAAATAGAAGCCATCAGTTTTGGAGTGGCGCATATATTCCCTCAAAAAATTGACAATATCAATATTCTAAATGCCTCAATTTTAGGAATGCACAAAGCCATTGATGAATTGGATAATGTGAGCTATATCGCTGTGGATGGAAATCGTTTTAAAGCTTATGCGAATATCCCCTATCAAACCGTCATCAAAGGAGATGCTAAGTACCTCAATATCGCTGCTGCTTCTGTTCTTGCCAAAACATACCGCGATGAATATATGACTCAAATCCATGAAGAATTTCCAATGTATAACTGGAAACAAAATAAGGGATATCCAACCAAAGAGCACCGTAATGCTATAAGGGATTATGGGCCATCAAAATACCATAGAAAATCTTTTAAACTCCTTCCAGACCAATTGCGTTTTGATTTTTAATTCTATCTTTGTTCAGGTTGGATTTATTAAATTTATGAGAGTTAATATCGTTGTATTTATTGTGACAGTTTTGATGTTTGGATGCCAAAACCAACACGATTCTGACGCATCCATTGAAGAGTTTATACCGGAGGGATCAGAATTAATTATAAAAATTCACTCTTTTGAAGCTTTTAAAAGTGCTGTCAAAAATAATCCGCTGCTAAAGCTGACTGACTTAGAACAGGTTTTCGAGACACACCTACATCCAATAGACAGCTTAAACATCTCAGGACCAATGCTTATATGTATGAATCTTGACAGTATAAAAACCAGTTATACATTTATCACAAAACAAAAAAATTTGGCCCCAAAGTCCCTTTCCAAACCCAAATTTATAAAAGACAGCATATGGGTTTACAGCAATAAAACTAAATTGGAAAATCTCTTTAAACGCAGCGCAAATCATCCCTTTATAAGATTGTCAAAAATTACAAAAGCCAAGTCAATATTTTCAATGTATTACGCCCCAAAAAAAGAATCGACATCAACAAACTCAATTTTTGCCAATATTTTAGTGGATGTAGATGCAAGTCCCACAAGCCTGTCTTTTAACGGTGTTTACATCGATTCCAAGTGGAACGCTTTATTTGAAAATTTAGCCCCTAAGATTTCAAATTTGAGTGAAATAACACCCGATCAAAATCAAAAATTTAGATCTTTTATGTTTTCTGATTTCGAACAATTTTATAAAAATATAAGACAAAACGACAGTACGCTGCAGTTTGCAGAATTTGATGATTTTTTATTTCAGACAACAGACGAAATTGGAAGTATAGAAACCTTAAATGGAACTGCTATTGCACTACACTCCCTAGATATACGCGCCAGTCTTGAAGCCTTATCAGGGCAGGCAAATGTTATAAAAAGCTTTCGTTCTTTTCCAATGATTAAATTTGATAAGGATTCCATTTTAAAACAAGGTTTTGGAAATATACTTCCAAATATCGAGGTATCGTTTTATACTGTTTTAGACAATTTTATAGTCTTTTCAGAAAACGAGACCATTTTGGAAGAAATAATTTCAAAATACGTCAATAAAAATTCCTTGGCAAAAAGCGCAAGTTATCAGACCATTCAGAAAGCGCTGAGCGATGAGGCTTCATATATAGAGACACTGAGCGCAAATCAATTGGCGATTCTATCCAACAAGCTGCTCGGAACTGCCATAACATCAGAGGCTGTAAAACCTTTTCAAAACTCTAGTTTTCAAATTATAAAAGACGACAATACGGTTCATTTAAATGGTTTGATTCAAAAGTACCGCCCTCCTAGCGATTCAAAAAAAGTTACAGAGTTATTTAGCATCTCTTTAGATGCGCCAATTATTGGAAATGCTCAATTTATAAGCAACCACCAAACCAAACAAAAAGACATTGTAGCACAAGACATAAAAAATCAATTATACTTGATTTCAAACCAAGGCGTGGTGCGCTGGAAGAAAAAAATATCAGCCCCAATTTTAGGGGGTGTCAAACAAATTGATTTATTTAAAAATGGACGGCTCCAAATGGTATTTAACACTGAAAATCGCCTCTATATATTAGACCGATTTGGAAGGGATGTTGGACCTTTCCCATTGAAATTTAAAGATGAAATTTCTCAACCTCTAGCGGTTTTTGATTATGATAAGAACAGAAATTATAGATTTCTAGTCACCCAAGGGTCGGATTTATTGATGTATAATGGCAAAGGTAAACAAGTAAAGGGCTTTAGTTACAACTCCAAATCTAAAATTAAGACCAGCCCAAAACACATGCGCTTTAAAAGCAAAGATTATATTGTTTTTGTTGAGGGAAATCAGTTACAAATTTTAAACCGTCGTGGTCAGACTCGAATTAGAGTCAAAGAACCCATAAATTTCTCCAAACAGGAAATCTATTTCTACAAAAACCAATTCTCTACGCTGAATTCAAAAGGCGATCTCGTACAGATTGATGAGAAAGGGCGGGTGAGTTTTCAATCTTTGGGATTTGAACCTGGCAGTCAAATGACGGCCTCAAACAAGACATTGATAGCCCAATGGGACAATAAACTCCATATTAAAAATCAAAAAGTGGAGCTAGAATACGGCGATTTTAGCCCGCCGAAATTATTTTATTTGAAAGATAAAATATACATCAGTACTACCGATCTTCAATCCAAAAAGGTTTGGTTTTATGACAGCCAAGGTAATGTAATGCCAGGATTTCCTGTCTATGGAGATTCTTCAATAGATTTGGTCAATGCCGATACTGACAGCGCTCTAGAATTTGTATGTAAAAGTGGGGCTGAGAGTTTGATTATGTATCAGTTGTACTGATCTTATGAGCTTCAAAAAGACAGAGAAAATGCTGGACTAATTTTTCTTTGACTTCAGCTTCGTCAAGTCGCTCAAGTTTTAATTCTGCCTGCATAGAGGTGACAGCTTTTCCACGAATCCCACAGGGAATAATATGATCAAAGTAGCCCAAATTTGTGTTGACATTGAGCGCAAATCCGTGCATGGTTACCCAGCGACTGGCGCGGACACCAAGGGCACATATTTTACGAGCCAAAGGGGTTCCGGCGTCTAACCAAACACCAGTCTGGCCTTTACTCCTCGTAGCAGTGATACCATAATCAGCAAGTGTAAGAATAATGGTTTCTTCCAAAAGACGTAAATATTTATGAATGTCTGTAAAAAAATTTTCAAGATCTAAAATTGGATAACCTACAATTTGACCTGGACCGTGATAAGTGATATCTCCGCCCCGATTGATCTTATAAAAATGAACGCCTTTGGCGTCCAACTCTTGATTGCTTATCAGCAAATTAGACAAATCACCACTTTTACCCAAGGTATAGACATGAGGATGGCTGACGAACAACAAGTGGTTTGGGGTTGAAAAAGCAGTCTGCTCTCGCCTGTTTTTCACTTTTAAATCCACTGTTTTTTTAAACAATACCTCTTGAAATTCCCAAGTCTCTTTGTAATCTTTTAAACCTAGATCTTGAATTTTAATTGCCTTATTCATATTGTAAAGATAAATTATTATCGGCTGTTATTGTTCAGAATTATCAGGGCGGCAATAACGCCTGGAACCCAGCCGAAAAGCGTCAAAATAAATACGATAATAAATGATCCACATCCCTTGTCTACTACCGATAGGGGTGGAAACAAAATGGACAATAAAACGCGCCAAATACTCATATAAATAAGATCTACAAACTGTAAGCTATTTGGACAAAAATAAAAGAAAATCATTACAAAATGCTTAATTTTAAATTCCCCTTATTGAATTCCAATGCAGAGTCGTTATCTTTGCTTTTAATTTAGATGTAATAACCATGGCTCAGCTTTCCGAACAAGAACTTGTGCGTCGCGAAAAACTATCCAAACTTCGCAGCTTAGGAATCAACCCTTACCCAGCCGATTTATTTGCTGTTACCCATAGCAGTCAATCGATTAAATCCAACTATAAAGAAAATGAAAAAGTGGTAATTGCAGGGCGATTGATGCGAAAAAAAATTCAAGGAAAGGCGGCATTTACAGAAATTCAGGACAGCCAGGGCCGCATTCAAGTTTATTTCAATCGGGACGAGATCTGCCCAGGTGAAGATAAATCTGCATACAACACGATTTTTAAAAAACTCTTGGATTTAGGAGATTTTATTGGAATTGAAGGCGAATTATTCACCACTCAAGTAGGAGAGATTACAGTATTGGTCAAAGCTTTCAAACTTTTGAGCAAGGCACTCAAACCGCTTCCGCTTCCCAAAACAGATGCCGATGGCAATACTTATGACGAATTCAATGACCCAGAAATGCGCTACCGACAGCGCTATGCAGATTTGGCGGTAAATCCCCACGTTAAAGAGGTTTTTACAAAGCGAACTAAATTATTTAATGCCATGCGAGAATTTTTTAACAACGCTGGCTATTTTGAAGTAGAAACGCCCATACTACAGCCCATTGCTGGTGGCGCTGCAGCCCGCCCTTTCGTCACCCACCACAACAGTCTTGACATCCCATTGTATATGAGAATTGCCAATGAACTTTACCTAAAGCGATTGATTGTTGGAGGATTTGAAGGTGTTTATGAATTTTCTAAAAACTTCAGAAATGAAGGGATGGACCGCACTCACAATCCAGAATTCACTGCCATGGAAATTTATGTGGCTTACAAAGATTACAATTGGATGATGGAATTTTGCGAGCAACTTTTGGAATTTTGTGCAGTGGCAGTCAATGGGGAGACTAAAGTAAAATTTGATGGACACGAAATTGATTTTAAAGCACCTTATGCAAGAGTGACTATGACTGAGTCTATTAAAGAGTTTACTGGATTTGATATTACAAATAAATCAGAAAAAGAACTCAAAGCGGCGGCTGTAGAAATGGGAATCGAAGTCGATGACAGTATGGGAAAAGGTAAATTAATTGATGAGATCTTCGGAGAAAAGTGTGAAGCTAACTACATTCAACCTACTTACATTACAGATTATCCAAAAGAAATGAGCCCGCTTTGCAAAGAGCACCGAAGCAATTCAGATTTGACGGAGCGCTTTGAATTGATGGTTTGCGGAAAAGAGATCGCCAATGCTTACTCAGAATTAAATGACCCGATTGATCAGCGTCAACGCTTTGAAGCGCAATTAAAATTGGCCGATCGTGGCGATGATGAGGCTACCCAATTTATTGATGAAGATTTTCTTCGAGCTCTTGAATATGGTATGCCTCCAACCTCTGGAATGGGAATTGGAATGGATCGCCTCGTTATGTTTTTAACAAACAATATATCAATTCAGGAAGTGTTGTTTTTCCCTCAAATGAAGCCCGAAAAAAAACAATTGGATTTAAACGAAAATGAAAAAATAATTTTTGAAATTCTTCAAAATAACAAAACCATGCAACTCTCTAATTTAAAAACACAAACTGAGCTCAGTAACAAAGGATGGGATAAAGCAATAAAGAGCTTGACCAAACAAGGAGTGGCAAAAGTCAGTAAAATAGACAATGAGCTCATTGTTGAATTGTTAGATTAGTTTAAAAATAAATCTAAATTATTTTTTATTTTTAAAACAACCAGCGTCTTACAAATATCAAAATAAACCTTATGAAAACTCTTTTAAAATTTATCCTTTTATTTACTTCCCTGGCGCTATTGCATTCTTGTGCAATCAGCTTTAAAGCAAGTTCCGTAAAGAAAAAGAAAAATAGTACCTCAGAAACAAATCCCAAACCAAAACCAAAAAAAGATGGCATTAAACCCTATTCTGAGGTCATAACAAAAGATGCGATTTCAGACGACGGTCTTTTTAAAGTTCATAAAATTGAAGCGGATTACTACTACGAAATTCCTGATTCTTTATTTGAAAAAGAGATGCTAATGGTCAGTCGAATTTCCAAAACTGCTTCTGGTATTGGATTTGGTGGTGGAAAGCAAAATACCCAAGTTTTAAGGTGGCAAAAAAAGGATAAGAAAGTCTTGTTGAGAGTGGTGTCTCATGAAGTTTTTGCTGCGGATTCTTTGGCTGTGCACGAAGCGGTTGTGAATTCAAACTTTGAGCCGGTTTTATACACTTTCCCAATAAAGGCTTACAGCAAGGACTCCACTGCAACTGTGATTGATGTGACGGACTTATTTAAAACCGATGTAAAAGCACTTGGATTGCCAAGTTACAGAAGAAAACAGTATAAAATATCCCGATTAGAAAGTAACAAGTCGTTTATTGAAAGTGTCAAAAGTTATCCAAAAAATATTGAAGCCAGACACGTTAAGACCTATGCGGCATCGGCTCCCCCTTCCAATTCTAGTACTGGAACCATTTCAGTTGAAATCAATAATTCTATGATATTATTACCCAATAACCCAATGAAAAGACGGTATTTTGACCAGCGGGTGGGTTGGTTTTCAAGAGGACAGCTAGATTATGGATTGGAAGACCAGCGCAGTCGAGAATTGGTGTATTTAGACCGTTGGAGGCTTGAAATAAAAGACAAAGATCTTGAAAAATTTAAAGCAGGAGAACTGGTAGAGCCCAAAAAACCAATTGTTTATTATATTGACCGAGCCACCCCGAAAAAATGGCGTAAATACATCAAACAAGGCATTGAAGATTGGCAAGTAGCCTTTGAGGCAGCGGGCTTTAAAAATGCAATTATTGCGGCGGATCCCCCAACTGCTGAAGAGGATCCCGAATGGAGTCCAGAAGACATTCGTTACTCAGTCGTCAGGTATTTAGCATCGCCCATTCCGAATGCCAATGGACCCCATGTAAGTGATCCGCGAACAGGTGAGATTTTAGAAAGCGACATCAATTGGTACCACAATGTGATGACACTGCTTAGAGGGTGGTTTTTTGTTCAAACAGCCGCCATCAACCCAGATGCACGTGCTGCCGAATTTAAAGATGAAGTTATGGGACAATTGATTCGTTTTGTTTCTGCACACGAAGTCGGTCACACTCTTGGACTTCCTCACAATATGGGCAGCAGTTGCGCCTACAAAGTAGAAGATTTGAGAAGCGCTGAATTCACCCAAAAATACGGCACTGCTCCTTCAATCATGGATTATGCGCGTTTCAATTATGTGGCACAACCTGAAGATAAAGGAGTTGCACTCATGCCTGGTATTGGTGTTTATGATAAATATTCAATAGCCTGGGGTTATCGTCCAATCCCCGGAAAAACTGCAGAAGAGGAAAAAGAAATATTAAATGGTTGGATTACAAAACATGCCGGAGATCCAATGTACCGCTTCGGACACCAGCAGGCAGGTGATGTCGTGGATCCAAGCTCCCAAACAGAGGATCTTGGTGATGATGCTATGTTGGCCAGTGCTTATGGTATCAAAAATCTTGAACGTATCGTTCCAAATTTAATCCAATGGACCACCAAAGCGGGAGAAGATTACAGTGATTTAGAAGCCATGTACGGACAAGTACTATCGCAATTTAATCGATATATGGGCCATGTTGCAAATAACGTCGGAGGTGTCTATGAACATTATAAGACCGCCGATCAAGAAGGTGCTGTTTATACACATGTGTCTAAGGAGAAGCAAGCGGAGGCCCTTGCCTTTTTGGATAAAAACCTTTTTAAAACCCCTCAATGGTTGATAGACAAAACTATTTTTGAGCGCATTGAGTACTCTGGGGCTGTGGAGCGCATTCGCGGATTGCAAGAACGGACTCTAAAAAATTTATTGAGCTTAGGAAAAATGGCGCGGCTTATTGAGAATGAAACCCTAAACGGCGCACAGGCCTTTAGACTGACAGATTTGACGGCTGCGTTGCGCAACAGTATTTGGAGTGAAATCAAAAGAGGTAAAAAAATTGACACCTACCGCCGAAATCTCCAAAGAGCACATATTGATCGGCTGGCCTATCTCTTAAAAGCCGAAAATCAAAGTAAAAGACGGGGAAGTGATTATATTAAATCTACGGCTGTCAACACCAGCCAATCAGACATAAGGGCGATCGCTAGATTTGAGTTAAATGCGCTGAAGCGCATTGCAAAGCGGGGATGGACTCAAAGCTCAGACAACATGACTCGCCTCCACCTACAAGATATTGAAGAACGAATTGAAACGATTTTAAACCCAAAATAGTCCCTAGGAAAGGGGTTCTATTGACATGACTGCATGGGCAGAATGACAATAAAAACAGCTGTTTCCTAGTTTATTAAATAAATCCTTAAAAACTGATTATGAATTACACTTTAAAATTTATGATGCTATTGATTGGCATTTCATCCTTTGCTCAACAACCGCCTCACGAAAGACTGCCAGAACGGGGAACCCATCCCAACCAACGCATGGAAAAAATGAAAGCATTGAGCCCGGAGCAAGAAGCAACGCTTTGGTCTAAAAAAATGACCTTAGAATTGGATTTAAATGAAACGCAACAAGACCAAATGTATGCACTCATTTTAGAAAAAGCTAAAACCAGAGATCAGCGTTTTAAAAACCTGCCTAAAGAACGTCCTACCAAAGAGCAGATTTATAAAATGGAAGTTGATAGACTGGATCAAGAAATTGCCATGAAAAAGGCACTTAAATCAATTTTAACAGAGCGACAGCTAGAGCGTTGGGAATTAATGGAAAATAAAAAATCTCTAAAAATAAGAGAGAAGAAGAAAAAAAGGCTTCGGAAGTGAAAAAAGAAGAATACCAATAGCAGTATTTTTCAAACCAAATAAATAAAATCCAAACACGCGTTTGGATTTTTTTATTTTAAACTCAAATTTTTTGCAAACTTATTGTGAATCCATAAAATACCCAATCCAAAAACAATAGATGCCAATATAAGGATGTTGTTTAAAACGCCGTCTACTGAAAAAGACATACGGATAAGGATGGTTGAAATTATAAATCCGGAATTTCGTATGACCTTGTGAAATTGATCTGTATAAAAGAAGGAAACCAATAACAACAAAACATCCACAATGATAAGAACTGCAAAAAATTCATCAAAAAATAAGCTGTTAACATCCTTTATAACAGCTGTGATATTTGAAGGCATTGCTGTTGTGACCCATCCTATAAAAGTAAAGAGTCCGAGTCCAATAAATACGGGGATCAGCCCAGCTGCCATTATTTTTTTAATTTTAATAAATTGCTGAATTTGTGGGTTTTCAAGAGTTGTTTTGATATTTAAATCATCTAAATTTTCTCTTAAATAAGAAAAGAGATAAATCATAAAAAACAGCAGCAGTGCTGTTAAAATATCATAGGTAAAATATATGTCGCTTTTAATTACAAACCAATCCGATGAAAGCTCTAAATTTGATAAATCCTTAAAAATTCGTCGAATTACAATAAGGGTGATAATTTCATATTGTTTTGTTATATAGGTAGTGATTGACCTTGGCAAGTAAAAGATTAATAAATATACTTCGTATACCAAAATAAAAGAAAATGGGGTGTAAATCGCTGCGATCGGGTTGTCAAAAAAGCTAGAGTCCTCAAATGGATTTAGCAGGCCATAGCGCTTGAGGTAAATAAGCGCTAGGTGAGTTAAAAAGCTAATCATTGCTATGAGCAGTATTGTTTTTTCTATTTTTAACTTCACCCTATCGGAAAGTAAAAAACTATAGAGCTTTTCAAATGCTACTATTTTGTTCATAGTCCCTTGTTGTTATGTAAGTTAAATAATAGAAATGGACTTTAAAGTTACAAAAAAAAGATTTGCCTAAATTTAAAGCGAGTCAAGTTCAATTTATGTTATTTTACTTTCAGTTGACATTTGAGTCAGTAATTTAAAATACTAAAGTTAAAACATCATTGTTTTGGTTGAATCATTCGGTTATTTTTTTGCGTTAGTTGTAGGCGTTATTTTAGGGCTTATTGGTAGTGGTGGGTCTATTCTCGCGGTACCAATTTTTGTGTATTTCTTTTTAATGGACGAAAAGTTAGCCACGGCCTACTCTTTATTTGTCGTGGGGTTCAGTGCATTGGTTGGAAGCGCTAAACAGTATTCAAAAGGATTTATTGATTTTAGAACCGTTCTTGTTTTTGGAATTCCTGCAATCCTAGGTGTATCCTTGGTACGACTGTTTTTAATGCCTTTACTCCCTGATGAATTATTTAAAATAGGACAAATCATCGTCAGCAGACGTATGGGAATATTGGGGCTTTTTGCAGTGGTGATGGTTCCGGCTGCTTTCAGCATGCTAGCAGCGTCCAAATCGCCTCACACTGGCCATAAAATATCGCAGATAAATTACAATTATCCATTATTCCTTGTTGAAGGATTAATCGTAGGTGGAGTTACGGGAATGATAGGGGCTGGTGGAGGATTTTTAATCATTCCCGTATTGGTGGTTTTTGGAAAAATTGAAATAAGAGTTGCCATTGGTACCTCACTGGCAATTGTGACTTTAAAATCTCTAATTGGATTTTTCATTGGCGATGTATACAATATGGAAATTGACTGGCCTTTTTTACTGTCTTTTACAGGGATTGCTGGTATTGGAGTATTGATTGGAAACTTTATGCAAAGTCTTTTAGAGGGTCCTAAACTGCGAAAAGGTTTTGGGTATTTCTTACTGTTAATTTCCTTTTTTATAGTTTATATGGAATTTTTAAGACCCTGATTTAATTAATAAAGAACTTAAAAAAAATATCAATATCTTTGAAAACCATAAATTGAACTCGATGTCAAAAATAATCGTCACAGGAGGTTGTGGTTATATTGGATCACATACAGTGATTGCATTGATTGATCAAGGATACAAAGTGGTTGTATTTGATGACTTTTCCAATGCCTCTGAGGACACATTAGACCGAATTGCTAAAATTACAGGAATTAGGCCCTTATTTACCAGAGTTGATTTAAAAGAGAAGATCAAGGTTTTAGAGGCTTTTAACGAACATAAAGAGGCCAAGGCAGTGATTCATTTTGCAGCTTATAAAGCCGTCAAAGAATCGATAAACAACCCTCTAGATTATTACGAAAATAATTTGTTTTCTCTTATCAATGTTTTAAATGCACAGCAAGCTGTTGGAATAAACAACTTTATTTTTTCTTCTTCTGCCACCGTTTATGGTATGCCAGAATCCTTTCCCATGACAGAAAACAGCCCTGTTAAAAGGCCGTTTTCACCTTATGGAAACACTAAAAAAATTGCCGAGGAAATTTTAGAAGATTACACAAATGCAAATACAAAATTATCGTTCATTAGCTTGCGCTATTTCAATCCGATAGGAGCACACGACTCTGGTCATATTGGGGAACTGCCAAGTGGAATTCCCAATAATTTAATGCCCTACATCACTCAAACAGCTGCGGGCTTAAGAGATAAACTTTGGGTGTTTGGCGACGACTACCCCACCAAAGATGGAACCGCTGTTAGAGACTACATTCATGTGGTAGATCTAGCTGAAGCCCATTTAGCAGCTCTGCAGTACCTAATGAAAAACCAACAAAAAGCGAATTATGAAATTTATAATTTAGGGACGGGTCAAGGATACTCAGTACTTGAAGTCATCAAAAGTTTTGAATTGGCAAACAACCTTCGCTTAAATTATGAAATTACGAGCCGCCGTGAAGGAGATGTAGCGGTCATGTACGCTTCTACCGATCTGGCAAAACAAGTATTAGGTTGGAGTGCCAAACGCGATTTAAAAAGTATGGTCGCTTCTGCATGGAAATGGGAGCAAAATTTCAGAAAATAAAATTGCAGATTTCTCAATTATTTTTTTCTGCCAAGGCAGTCTTTGTTTCCTGAGCCCGTTCTTCGTTGATGCTATAATTACGCATGATAAACATCGCCAGTATGGTTCCTCCCATTGGAAAGAAGCAAAAGAAAGCATGTAATCCATCTACAGCGGCTTGTTGGTCTAGCGTTGCAAGGTCTGGATTAAAACCAACGAATGTAATGATAGCACCACTCAGGGCGCCTGCAATGGCAAAGCCTACTTTTACCATCCACCAATAAATAGCACCAAAAATTCCTTCTCTTCGTTTGCCGCTGGTTAACTCATCAATATCAATAACATCGGCGGTCATAGACATCATTATTGTAAACAAGCTGCCAATTCCAAAAGAAAAGAAAGGCAATGCTATGATGTATAGCCACGGTTTTCCTGGAACAAATAAAAAATAAAGCATTGTATAGCCCAATAATGATATTGATTGGGCCAGCATAAAAGCCTTTTTCTTGCCAAATTGTTTTGACATCCAAGCCACCGTTGGAATCACAATAAATGTTGTACCTAGGGCGCCCAAACATCCAAACATAGAAACCCAAATCCCGGAAGCACCAGCATCACCATTAAATAATTTATAAACAATTACAAAAAAGGTCAGCGCGGCTACTGTATTGAAAGCATTGAATATTAAAAAGGTTGCACCGCATAATTTTCTAAATTCTTTGATTTTAAAAGCCTCAACAAAACTTTCAAATATTTTCTTTAAACTGTTCCCAACATTCGCCAAATTTAAAGGCTCATAATCCTCCTTTAATGTGGATTTGCTTTTGATAAAGAATGCGGGGACCAAAGCAAAAAGCGTACAGGGAATTGCAACCCATAGGGCCAATTTTCTTACAGCAACGTCCGCAGAGGGAAACCAGTCTTGATCATACATGACAATCCAAAACAAAGGCGCAATGACCCAAGCCCACTGTCCAATCCATTGGGCGATGGCCATGATATTTGTTCTTTCGTGAAAATCATCACTCATTTCATAACCCATGGCTACATAGGGAACACTAAAGATGGTCAGTCCCAAATAAAAGACCAAAGACCACAAAAAGAAATACCAAAAATTATACTCTACACCATCAGTTTTGTAGAGTTGCCACATAAATATATAAGCAAGTCCCATGACCAAGCCCCCAATTAAAACGTATTGACGGCGTCGGCCCCATTTGGATTTGGTATTGTCCGAGATAAAGCCCATGATTGGATCTGTGATGGCATCAAAAATTCTGGGAAAAAGAAATATCAATGACCACATCCATCCTGAAAACCCCAAGTCTTCAATAAGAACAACCATAAAGATTCCTAAGATTGCAGGAAACATTTGGTTGGCCAACATTCCAAAACCAAAAGCAATTTTTTCCCCCATGGGTACACTGTTCTTTTTAAAATTTAACTTTTGCATTGCTTGTTTTGTTTTAGTTTGAAATTAAAATTGTTTGAACCGCTTGCGGACTTATATTAATGGTCTTTTCAATATTTAACAGCGTCAATTGATATGTTTTTGCTGTAAAGCCTTCATTGAAAACCACAACAGCGATAGAATTATCAGGATTACGAGCTGCAGTCACCATCAAATCATTATCAGTTGAATCGGCGCCAATTACCTCAGCGCCTGGTCTTATAAACTTACTAAAATGTGACATGATATAATACAATGGGGTATAGTATACCTCATCAGCATCGGGATCAACAATAATAGGAGCTATACACCAATTTTCAAACCAATTTGGTCCCCCTTGTCGATCTAAAACCATATTCCAATCAACCCAACCATCTACCCAATTATTAAGACATCCAATGATGTCTCTAGCGTAGCGATTGGCCGGAGCATATTTTGGATGTAGATATTTTTTGGATTCATCACGCCAGTCATAACCCCAATCGGTAGCTTCTTTTTTCCAATACCAAGCATCCTCTTTCCAAACTGGTATCTCTGAGTCTATACAAGCTTCTGTTTGAATCAAATATTTATTAGGTGCCTTGTTATGTGCATACTGCAAGGCTTCGGGGAAATAGTCATAAGTACTCTCATACCAATGGACTGCAGTTCCATCAAAATATTTAGAGCTGGCTTTATCCTTATACATATCATCTACCCATTCTTTAAGGTCGGCACGATTTTGATCATAGCCTAAAATTACCAAATCGCCTTTGCCATCCGCTTCCAATTTGGGCCCTAGATGCTTTTGTACAAAATGCGTCATTTCATGGGGTGAAAAATGCATACTTTCCCAATTATTTCCATTTCCTAATGGCTCATTTTCAACAGTAAAACCCCAAATATCGATGCCTTCAGCTTTATAAGCGTCTGCATATTTTGAGAAAAATAATGCCCAAGTATCATAGTATTCTGGCAATAATTTCCCTCCAACCCATGCATTGTTATCCTTCATCCAGGGTGCTGCTGTCCAAGGGGAAGCAATGAGTTTAAAGCCTTCATCAGAGATCTCTAAAGCATCTTTTATCATGGGAATCAAATCCTCACGGTCTTCATCAATAGAAAAATATTCGAGATTTTTATCCCCCTCTACAGGCGAATAAGAATAATGCTTCAAAGAGAAATCACAAGAATTCATATGCGTTCTCGCCATAGAATAGGCCGCAGCTTCCGAACCAAAATAAGCTCTTAAAATTTCGGTTCTTTTGGACGGACTTAATCGATTCAAAAGCTGGGCAGAGGCTTCTGTAAATGCACCACCAAAACCCGAAATCGTTTGAAATTTTTGATTTAAATTCAAACTAATTTTAGAGGGGACGCCCAATGGTTTTGTCTCCTTTAAAAGGGATAATTTATGACCACTTTGAGAGGTTTCGTAAACATTGATATTAGGATTCGGGCTACAACTCGTTTGCATGAGGGCGGCGGCAATAAGTAATATTAAAGGACCAATCCATTTGAAGTAGTCAATCATTCTTGAGGCTTTTTATTGTTTATGGAAAAATTAATAAAACGATCTTTGATCGCATTAAAAGTTTGCTTTTTATTTCTTTTTATATCAACAATTCCCCAATACTCTTCGTTAGGGGCACCGTCATAAGGGACACCGCTGCTGTTAGGGGCTGATCCTCCAACGTCTTGCTTATCAGGATTTCCTGCCTTCCACAAGCCATCTGTAAATGAAAAAACAAGAAGGCCTGATGCTATATGGCTATGGCTCAAGACCGCATCAATAATATTGGCATTGGCAGTCGCTTGGGCCTTTTGATTTTCTCCTTGTTCAAAACCGGCCTTGCTAATTTTCATATAGCTATCAGCCCCTACCTCTGAAAAATAAACGGGCTTAGAGCTGATTTGTTTCCACTTTTTAAGTGCTGACTGCGGTTTGTCCCATCTGTATACGTTGAGTCCCCACAGATCTAAATTGGGATTTAAGGCGAGTGCCTGTGTCTCTGGTATGTCTCCGTGTGCCGTAGAAACAGGGTGGTTTGGATCTTCAAGATGAATTAAATGGGTCGCTGTATTTAGTGCGGTATACCAGTTTTTAACATCCCCATCAAACCACTCTGGATGGTAGTTGTATTCATTTCCTAATTCCCATATTAGAATGGCCTTGTGTGATTTATATTTTTTTATATAGTCAATATAACTGCCAGAGGCTATATCAAAAACCCCATTTTGGTTGTACCCAAAGCCTATGATTAATTTTATTCCAGCGGCCTCAATTTTATCTAAAACTGCAATGTCATCCACAGGCTCGTACAACCGTATCGTATTGATGCCTGCCTCACGCATTAGTGCTAAATCTTTATCCAAGAAATCAAAACTACGCTTTGTGTCACCTTTAGAAACAGGGTGGTAACAAACACCCTTTATAAAATAGGGGCTGTCATTGACAACAATCCTATTGCCTGAAATTTTAACCAAATCCAATGGGGAAGGAGCCATTGCGAAATAAAGTGTGAAAAATACAAGCATTAAAAATGCATTTAATCCAATTAAATTCCAAAGTTTCATTTTGTGATTTAAATTTAAAAATTTCATCATTTTAAAATATGAACGCTTATCTTTTTAACTTTATTGGCTCTCATAAAAATAGCCTTTGATGTTTGCTGGTCCAGCCAAATTCCTTCAAATTTGATGGCAGTTGAATCTGTGAATTCTACCAAAAGAGACGCCTCTTTACTTATTTTATACACCACTGCTACCTGACAAATGGTAAAAGCCAGGCAGCCACGACCAACCAATAATCGCTGTAATTCCTGTTGAGAGTCATAATATTCAAAGGTTTGTGTTTCCTCCAAAAATTCTGAGGCTTTTAAAACAGTGGGTTCAAAACCCAACATTCCATTTTTGACGCGCACTCCTAACTCGCCAAATCGACTCAAAATATCCTCCTTGACCTGTCCCGTCATACCAGGCTGTTGAGCCCCCTTGCCAGCAGGTGTATGCGAATAGGGATCTGTTGGAAATGCCCCATAAAGCGCAGGCGATTTGTGAGCTCCTATTCCGGCATTAATTTCAAAATAATGGTCAAATAATCGTCCAACTGAAACAGAATCAAGCTGGGATTCGATGGCCTTTTGAGTCACTTCAAGAGTGGCGAGTAAAAGTTTTGAAACCATGTGCCAGTAAATAGACCCGAGGCCTTCATATCCAAAGAAAGTTCCTGAGCGACCCGTAAAAGATTTGTGATCGAAAATTGATTCATAAATATCAAAAATAACTTCACTTTCTTTTTCCAACATAGGCTGGTAAGCCATGGTCAAACTGTTTAGGGCAGCGCTTAAATACTCTTTATTTTTAAAATTTCCATTAAAGTGACAATCCCCTTTTAAATCTTTACTTATAATTTGGGTGTTGCCATCTTTTAACAATCTTTGAAGCAATTCCGAAGACTGAATTTGAACAGCTGAGATGCTATTTTTATCCATAAACCTTAGTAAGTTCTTATTTGGATATAAAACATAACTGTACTGATCCGTTCTAAACAGTGCACTGGCCTTTAAGCCATCTAAAACTTTTAAAGCGGCCTCAGTTGATAAATACCCAGAGCTTAAAACTGCGACTTGCCCTTCCAACATTTCAGGTAAATAAGAAACTGAAATTTTATCATTGTCTAAGACTGTCATAAGGTTATATGCATGGAAAAGATCATCCTCTCTTTTGTTTGCCTCAATAGTATGCTCTAGGTACTCTAAAGTAGTTTTTACAAAGCTGAGGATTTTTTCAATAGTGATACTGTCTTTATGCCCTAAAAAGCTATGGCCATAAACAGTATTTCTGTATTCGCTAGCTGCAGTTCCTAAACCATCGAGAATGGTTTTGCGATTGAGGTCTGAAATGGGTCCTCTCAGCAGTGGTTTATGGACTTGAAGGCTCGAAAACAAGGCATTAAAGAATCTTAGAAGTTCTGAGGAAATTTCAACCTCAACCAAGGTTGTTTTATCTAAAATTCCTTCAAAAAATTTCAAAAAGCGCCTGAGATAATATAGGGTTACCATAGAAACGCCATTTCCTACCAAGGCATTGTTGGCATCGTTCCATTCAGGGCGTTGGGTGTTCATCCAAATTCCTGCCTCAGGAATAAAATTAGAAACTTTTGCCAAAACAGTGGCAAGAATTTTTTCAATAAAATTTACCTTGTGAATAACGGCTGTTGATGCTTGCAGAAGCGCTCCATCGACTCCAATTTTATCACGCCTTTTTTGAATTTCAGCCGCTGCTTTGTGATCGTAATCAATGGTGTTTTTTGGATCTTTTAAAATGGCCGTATAATCTTTAATCTTATAGGGAACGTTCGCATAAACAAATAAATCATTTTTAAAATAGTGCTCTAAATGACTGGGATAATGCGCTTCAATAAATTCAAGAAACTTCAATAAATAAATGATTTGATGGTCTCCCCAATATCCGATATAGGACCATGGGTTATCGGGTTCAATGACCTCCCAGTCAAAACCGTCCTTGGTCACTCTGTATGGATTGTATCCGTCAAAAGTCGTCGCGTTGAGAAATTTAAAAATCATCCCTTCAATAAACTCTGGATAAGAATGCACCAAAGCTTCCCAATTTTGAAAAATATCGCGCCAATTGCCTTGATAATCTAAAATTTTCGAGCCGTCAATTTCACTTTGGGTATTGATTGAAAATTTATTCCATGGGCGGCTTGGATCCCCATGACGGCGACTGAATTTTAATGGTAAATATTCAAGACTCAGGCGTTTAAAATTTTTATCATCATCTTTTTCTGCAATAACTTTTAATTCTGACAGTTCAAATTGAACTGGAAGAGCTTCTAAAATTTCTATTTTTTGAGCATAAACTAAAGAATTCGCTTTTTGGATATAGGAACAAAAATCCGCCTTTTCAATTTTGTAATTATGATCAAAAATACCACCGCGCATAATATTAAACATGGTATTGGCAAAATGTCTTGTATTGCGAGCAGTGTCCGAAGTCATTTGTAATCCGTCTGAAGCTGCGACCAATGAAATAAGTTCTTTTGTTCCCTTTTCAATGGATAAATCTATCTCGTCTTCAAGACTTTTTGGCGTTTTTAAGGCTTGTTTTAAAGCGACTATATTGTCTATCGTTTGATTGACATTGGCCACAATGCTCCATTTTTGTTCATGTTTGGGTGGCAGGGCAATCTCATCAGTTAAAAAGTAAGCGCCACGTTCTGCTTTGACTTCGAGTTCCTGAACAGGCAGCTGGCCCTGTCTAAAAGTATCTAATTGCAAGGAAGAAAGAAGTATTTTAGAGGATTTTAAACCAAGCGACCAGACAATGTTTGCTTTTAAGGCTTCGCTGGGCTCAGCTTTATCTACAATAATCGCACTGAGTGAATAGATTCCAATTCCACTGTCCGTTTCCAGCTCACATTTTTTATAAGCATCCACTAAATTGCTACTGCTGTTTTGAAGGGCATCTTCTACTCCGTGGGGTAAAATATTTTGTAAGCCATCTAAAAAACGAACATCAACCAGAGAATTGGAGTTATTTTTAAGAGTTGATTTTCTCACAAAACCAAAGGGGTCGCATGAACTCCATTGGTATGAAAATACCATTTCTAAATCGTGATTAATTTCCTCAAAAATCAGCTTGTTCCCGTAAGCGTTTTTATACAAGTTTCGAGTGGTTTTATAAATCCCTTTTTGGCGATATGAAAAAGGTTCCCACAAAAATGTTTTGCCAGATCTGGTAATGAGAAAAATTGATTTGCTGCCCGTATGGTCATTAGACTCCGTAATTTTATCATCGGTATAGTAAGGGAAAAGTGCGTAATTACTGTTCTTCCGACCGCATGAAAGACCGCCGTTGCTGGAAATAAACAACCAGTGATTAGAGTTGCTGACGATGCTCATAAAAAAAGGACGCATGGCATCGATATTGGAAATTTTATAAAAAACCTCGCCATTTATAACGGTTTGAGTTCCGGCAACCTTTGAGGCATTAGATTGGAGTTGATTTTTACCCACAAAAATATTTGAAATGGATTTCATTAAAGCTAAAAGTCTATATTGGTTATTTATATTATTTCAATATCAAAACACCAGTTGTGATAAAGCAGCAAAATACGCTCATTTTTTGGATTTTAGAAATTATAAAACACAACAAATGACATACAAGATAAAATAATGTTTTAGTTGTGAGTTTATAAAAATTTTTAAATTAACTAAGATTGAGTGTGTATGACCACTCATAAAATTTAACTTTACACATAAGTAATTAAAATGGAATTAACTGTTTATCTAATCAATGCGTTTTCAAATGAACTTTCTGGAGGGAATCCCGCCTGTGTGATCCCACTTGATAATTGGTTGACAGACAGTGCCATGTTGGATATTGCCAATAAAAATGGAGTGTCAGAAACCGCTTTTTTTATAATTGAAGAACACGTTGTTAAATTGCGATGGTTCACCCCAGACATTGAGATGGATCTTTGTGGGCATGCCACCTTGGCAACAGCGCATTGTTTGAAAGCTCATTTAAATTATCCAAATGAAGAGATATGCTTTAAAACCAAAAGTGGAACACTGAATGTTTGCTTTAAAAATGGACTGTATGAATTAAATCTTCCAAACAGAGTTGGGAAACCCGCAGCACTGCCTGGGGAGATTGCAAACGCGTTAAATATACAGCCAAAAGAAGTCTACAAGGCCAGGGATTATCTTTTAGTTTATCAATCACAAACAGAAATTGAGACTCTTAAAATTGAGCGCTCAATTTTTGACCAAATCAATATAGACCCAGGAGGGGTAATTGTCACCGCAGTAGGAAAAGATTCTGATTTTGTGTCTCGTTTTTTTACGCCCCAAGCCAGTATCTTGGAAGACCCAGTGACAGGATCATCCCATTGCACACTCATTCCCTATTGGTTCAAAAGGTTACAAAAGAAAGAAATGAACGCTCAGCAACTTTCAAAACGAGGTGGGAAAATTGGTTGTATCTACAAAGGCTCTAGAGTGCAAATAAACGGGGCGGCCTTGACAGTTTCTGAATCTGTTTTAATCAGGGACTTCGATTGAATTTTTTTGGTCCATAAACAACTAAAACTTATCGCTTAAGATTATTTATAATCTTGGGATTTATTTTCTGTAAATCTTCAATAAATTTAGTTTTGTTTTTTGGAGAAATTATAATTTCTTCAAACTTAGCATAGGTAATTTCGATTCGATCAAATGAGGGAGCGGGGGATGAAATGAAATTGGATGATTTAGAAACTTTTTTCATCTCCATAATATTCACAGGTCGGTATTTAAAAAACCCACATTTTATATAAAGCTTTTCCTTCTCAATGGTGTAGGTGGTATTGAAAAACATATATAAAATTAATACATATAAAATGATCAGCGCTAAAGTCATAAAAGACATCTTACTGTTAAAACCACTGTATATATAGTTAGGGATCAAGGGTCCAAAAAAAACTACAAATACAATCATTAATAATGTATATGAGACTTTAGAGTAATATATCATTTAATCAAAAATTATATGTAAAAATAAAAAAAA
>PBQM01000052.1 GCA_002725015.1 Flavobacteriaceae bacterium
TGAAATTCATCGCCAGGCGGCTTTTAATCTTGGCCAGTGAGGACATTGGCAACGCCAATCCTACGGCCCTTGTGATGGCAAATTCAACCCTGCAGGCCATAACGGCTATAGGGCTTCCAGAGTCTCGAATTATTTTAAGTCAATGTGCGACCTATTTGGCCTGTTCTCCAAAAAGTAATGCCGCCTATCAAGCCATCAATAAAGCCAATCAATCTGTCAAAGAAACTGGAAGCCTGAGTGTTCCTTTGGATTTGAGAAACGCCCCTACTAAACTTATGAAATCTTTGGGCTATGGAGCCAATTACAAATATGCACATGAGTTTGATCAAAATTTTGTTGACCAAGAATTTTTGCCGAATGGTTTGGAAAACTCTGTATTTTATAAGCCAGGAGACAACAGCCGAGAACAAATTCAAAGGGAGTTTCTAAAACGGCGATGGAAGGACAAATACAACTATTAAAACTAAGGGGTTAAAGGCTCAATTATTATTTTTTGATTTGAGATATATTCCCGTACAAAGCGATTTCCGCGTTTATAAACTATTCCAGGGAGCCTGTCAATGATATAAATACCATCTGACATAGTTTGGTATAAGGAATACACTACAATCCCATCAGCATCTTTGATGTCAAAACCATATGAAGTCTGAGTCATTAAAATTTCTGAAGTCAATTTTGAGCTTGACAAATCCGTGGCTTGCATTGGAGTGGATACTGCGACAGTGGACACTGCGGGCTTAACGGAGATGGGTTCTTCATTGGTCGAGACTGTATCAACTGTTTCATTGAATTTATAATTTGCCTCAGAAACAGAGCTAAATGCAGCCCTAAGTGCTTGATGATATGCTGTTTTAAAATCTTTTTCTCTTGACATTCCAATATCTGATTTAAAGACCACTTGGTTTTTACAGTTCAAAAATTGGACCTCTAATTTTGTTTTTAAAAATCCCTTGATTTGTTCTACATTAAGATTCAAAAGTAAACATTGATTGGCGGCCAGATCCGCTGGATATTTTTCTAAATTCTCTAAGACGGTAAATTTATTTTTGGTCAATAAAAACTTGGCCAGCGAACTTATTTGGAATTGATCCGAACTTTTCATAAAATCAAATCGATTTGGGACTGATACGTATTTGTATTGATCCAAATTGGTTTGAGCTGTGAGCAAGGTTTGAGAAGCGACAAAGATTGCTATAAGAGTGATGGATAGATGTTTCATTTAAAATATTTTAACATGAATATAATACTTTATTTTCTTAAAGGTATTGTTTGAGCTCCAATAGATCGTCAATAGCAATAATTTCCTTTGGAATAATCTCCTTGTGATAATTAAAACAAAGGGCATCCATCCCCATATTTTTAGCCCCTAAGATATCAGCTTCTAAATTATCACCGATCATCAAACTAGAATTGACATCCGCTCCAGCGATTGACAGGGCGTGGTCAAAAATTTTTCTGTTAGGCTTTTTAACACCAACCATTTCAGAGTTGGTGACTGTTTCAAAATAGTGAGATATACCCGACTTTTCAAGTTTTCCATGCTGAACTTCCTTAAATCCATTGGTAATAATGTGTAATTTATAATTGGGCTTTAAATACTCTAGAATCTCTAAAGTCCCATCAAATAAGTGATTATAAGTTGTTAAAAAATAAACATATTCATCAGACAAAGTATTTATTAGGGCCTCAGAAATAGAGACATTCAAGGCTTTAAAAGTATCATCCAATCTCAAAAAACGCAAATCGTCTTTTTTGATTTTTTCTTCCCGGTATAATTTCCAATAATTTAAGTTTATGGGACGGTACACCTCTAAAAAAAATTCTAGACGGACGTCTATAGCGTGACGCTTAAAAAGCTTTTGGAAAGTCAAAGCAGAATTTTTATCAAAATCCCAAAGGGTGTGATCCAAATCAAAAAAAACATGTTGTTTGTGCTTATACATTTTCTGTAGATTCTAAGATGATATTAAATAAAGATTTGAAATTGCGCCAACGGTTTAAAGAGCTGAAACTATAATTGTGGAAAACTGGTGTAAAAACACCACCAACCGCTTTGACACGGTCTATGGCGCTTTGCAAGGTTTCTTTTTTGTCTAAAAAAGACTCGATTTTTAGAAGTGAAAAATCCATTAATTGATAAGGGTGAATCATAAGCGGCGTTTGCACTTCATAATCAATATCATAAAATAAAAACGGCGAACATGTTCCCGCTCTGAAGCCAATGGTGTCCGGATATCCCATGGAATAGTCTTTTTTAATTTCCAATTCCACATAATTTCTATAAGTCGATGGTAAGTTCACTTTAGAAAATGAAGCGCGTACTTTTTCAGTATCGGTGTTTAATATGCTGTCGAGGCGTTTTTTTTCTGTTTTGAGAACTGATAATTCCTCCAATGCCATAAATGATGATTTTAATCCAACTTCGCAATAATCTCTCATAGACTTAATTAGTGTTACGAAAGCTTTTTTATTGGTGCTGATATTTTTATCATAAGTAGTGTAATCGCCGACAAGAAAAAAAATAGTGAATTTTTTCTTAGTTACTTTTTGGCGATTTACAATCCATTTAAAATTATCATATGGGTCCTTTTTCAGTCCAAACAATACAAAAAGGCGGTCATATGAGAGTTGATATCTAAAATTAATCAAATCTGAAAAAACACCGCCTAGGCTGCGCATTAATCCTTTATTTTTAAAGTAATAGGCTACAGGCACATCAATGACTGGTGCAATGGAATATTGACGGCTTTGAAATTTCATACTTGGAAAATGGCTCTTTAGCGCTTCCTTGAAATATATGGCCCAAATATCTACAACGGGTTGCTCCAAAAAACCATTTTGGTAAGCAACACTGTCTTTCTTTGTAAAACGACCATAATCATCTTTTACGTGGGGAAGGTATTCTTCATAACGACTGAGTAAATAAAATGCAGCTGAGAAAATATCATAGGGAAGGTGACTTTTTTCACCCACATAAAAAAAACACTTTGTACCCTTCCAGTCCTGCACATAAATATCCAAATCCGAAATACCTTGATCGCACAACAATCCATGAGATTTGACAAAAAATTCAGAGCCTAAGGGTTGGGTACCATAGGACATTTTTAGGCCATCGTGAGTAATAAATGTTTCAATTGAATTTGTAAAACCAATGGGGAAACCCAATATTCGTGTGCAAATTTGTTTAAAAACAAATTTGAGTCTGCTTGTAACCCTAGGAGTATAAATTAACAGCATTACAACAAGTTTTCGTCGGCAAAACTAAAATAAGTCTTTTCTGTGACAATAAGATGGTCCAAAACCTTAATCTCCAATATAGAGGCGGCTGATTGCAATTTTTTAGTCACGCTGCAATCGGCACGGCTGGGTTGAATCGTTCCCGACGGATGGTTATGGACTAGGATAACCGCTACTGAACCAAGTTCGATGGCCTTTTTAAAGATTAAACGCAGGTCCACAACCGTGGCTGTTATTCCACCCTTGCTCAACTGAAATTTTGAGACAATGGCATTTGAATTGTTTAGATATAACACCCAAAATTCTTCGTGTGATAGCCCCCCAATCATTGGACTCATAATTTCAAAAACAATACGACTTGAATTAATCTTTAGATGTTTCTTAATTTGGGTTGATTTGTGACGCCGACCAAGCTCCATTGCAGCTGCAATTTTAATGGCCTTTGCCTCCCCTATTCCTTTAAATTTCATAAGATTGTGTAAAGATAACTTTCCAAGACTGTTCAAGTTGTTTTTTACCGTGGACAATATAAGTTTTGATAAATCAACGGCGCTCAAATCCAAAGTGCCAGAACCAATAAGGATGGCAATTAGTTCAGCATTGGATAAAAACCTAGGTCCTTTGTCTCTGAGTTTCTCTCGTGGTTGATCCGAAACAGACCACTGTTTGATACTGAGGTTTTTTTGGGGCATATTTATTTTTTAGATTCAAAGACACTTTATAAAATTATATTTTTTAATTGGTCAAAATTTAAACCCCCATAATTTCCAGAACTCATCAACAAAAGTGCAGTATTGGTGTAGCTCTGATTTTTTAAAAGGGTTTGAAAGGCCAATGGATCTGAACAGACCTTTAAATTGGGATGTTCAAAAGCCATTGAAATCTGCTCAGGGTTTAGAGGCTTCATATGTTTAATTTCTAGAGCTTTAGGAGAATAAAAAACCACGGCCTCATCGGCTTTATCTAAAGTGTTTTTGTATTCCTTTAAAAAGGATTCATTTAAACTGCTGTAGGTGTGAAGTTCCAAACAGGCCAACAACCGCTTGTGCGGATATTGGTGCTTAACAGCGGCAGTGGTGGCACTTACTTTGCTTGGGGCATGTGCAAAATCTTTAAAAACAACCGTAGATTTATGGCTTGCAATTTTTTCAAGCCGTTTACTGGCTCCGGAAAAGGACACTACTGCTTCATAAAAATCCATTTCATCAATTCCCATATGCTGACATATCCATTTCGCACCTGCTAAGTTATTGAGATTGTGAGCGCCAAAAATTTCAAGGGGGATAGGGCCTTCATCCGTTTCAAGATAGGTCACACCCTCGACAATTCTAAATTCAGCCGTTTTGTAGGGAAATCTGCGAATGGGGTTTTCATTGTATTCCACAAGTTGCCGAACCTCAGAATCCTCCTCATTGTAAGTAATACTTCCTCCATTTACAATAGAATCTAAAAAAATTGAAAATTGATTCTTATAATTTTCAAAAGTTGGAAACACATTGATATGATCCCAGGCAATTCCACTAATTAGAGCAATATTGGGTTTATAATGGTGAAATTTAGGCCTTAAATCTAAAGGAGAGCTCAAATACTCATCACCTTCCAATACAATAAAATCATTCGCCTCGGTTAATTGTACCATGACATCAAATCCTTCAAGTTGTGCCCCAACCATATAATCACAGCTTTGCCCATGGTAATTAAGAACGTGAAGAATCATGGCCGTAATGGTAGTTTTTCCATGACTGCCCCCAATGACAACTCGTGTTTTGTCTTTTGACTGCTCGTATATAAATTCGGGGTAAGAATAAATTCTTAGGCCCATAGATTGTGCTTTTACAAGTTCGGGATTGTCGGACTTTGCATGCATTCCAATAATGATTGCGTCTAAATTCAATGTTATTTTCTCAGGATACCAACCAAAGTCTTGTGGTAAAAGCCCGTGGGCTTTTAAGCGCGATTTTGAGGGATCAAAAATAGCATCATCACTGCCGCTAACCTCATAACCTTTTAGGTGTAAGGCCAAGGCAAGATTGTGCATAGCAGCCCCTCCAATGGCGATAAAATGAACCTTCATAGCAATTTATTATGAATAGTAAATATAAGCTTTCACGCTTAAATTTATGGCTCCTTTTTAGTCAAAATTAGATTTTTTTCACGCTTTGCGTCCTGGAAACTTGGATTGATTTTTAAAGCCATATCTAGGTTTTCTAATGCCATATTTAATCGATTCATTTTAACATATAATTTTGCGAGTCGGAAATGCGCTTGGTCCAATTCAAGCCGATCTTTAGGAGTGTAATCCGCTATGTATTTGTCAAAGAAAATCGCGGCTTGCTTTGGGTTAGAAGCCTCTTTTTCAAAGGCAATGGCAATCTGAGAAATGAGATTGTTGTTATGTGGATAGCAAGAAAACAAAACCTCAGATTTAGCATCATAGCATTCTGATTTCATAACTAACGACAAGCCCTTAAGGCTATAAATTTTTGAATTTTCAGGACTCTGTTGTAAATCAAAAAGATACGCTTTTGCAAAACAGCCATTGACTTTGGACAACTGCTCCAGTCGTTCTGCATGCACCCATGCTTTTTCATAACTCCCTCCTAATATGGCGGGCAGCTGAGCGTAGAGTTCAACTTGAGCCCATTGCACTTGCCAATGTTTTGAATCTAATGTTTCGGCCTTGGTAAAGGCTTTTTTGGCTTCATTTACACGGATCAGTGCTTTAAATTTGGAGCCTTCTCTGGCCAGCATTCCCACGACGCCACCATATTTAAAATGATAATTTGCATTATAGGGATCTCTCTGTTTAATTTGACTGTAAATTTCCAAGGCTTTCTCCCACTTCCCATAACTACCATATAAATCTCCCAAGACTTCTAAGCCATTCAGATCAGAGGGGAATTGTTCTGCATATCTCAAGTAGTTCGACTCTAACGAAATAAACTTTTTTTCCGAATCAGATTGTGCCACAGTCAGTGCGGTGACAAAAAACAAACCAAAAACAAAATTGATTTTTATCATAAATAAAACCTTTTTACATCAAAAATAAAACCAAAAATTAGTTATCAGCGATTCAATTGCTTCCAAAGTAAATCTTTGAGCGGCATCATTCCCGTTTGCGCCACTGAGGAAATAAATAAATATTTTACTGGCAATTCTTTGTCTAATTCGGTCTTTAATTCGGCCTCTAACTCGGCGTCTAAAAGGTCACTTTTTGATATCGCAACCATGCGCTCTTTGTCTAGCATTTCTGGATTATAACGCCTTAATTCATCCAATAAAATATTGTATTGTTTTTTAATATCACTAGCGTCTGCAGGAATTAAAAAAAGTAAAATAGAATTCCTTTCAATATGTCTTAAAAAATAATGCCCCAGGCCTTTACCTTCGGCAGCACCTTCAATAATTCCGGGAATGTCCGCGACCACAAAAGACTGATAATCTCTGTATTCAACAATGCCTAGATTGGGTTTTAAAGTCGTGAATTCATAATCGGCAATCTTAGGTTTGGCCGCTGTTATAACAGACAGTAGGGTTGATTTTCCGGCGTTGGGAAATCCTACCAGACCCACATCTGCCAAAATTTTAAGCTCAATAATTACTTTTTTTTCCTCTCCTGGAATTCCCGGTTGGGCATAGCGCGGCGTTTGATTTGTAGAGGACTTAAAATGCCAATTGCCACGACCACCCATACCCCCTTGACAAAGAATGATTTCTTGGCCGTTGTCCGTAATTTCAAAAAGTATTTTACCACTATCGGTATCTTTAACGACCGTACCCAACGGAACTTCTATAAAAACATCGCTACCATCTGCTCCAGTGCTGCGACTTTTACTGCCATGTGCCCCATGACCCGCTTTTAAATGTTTTTTAAATTTTAAATGATGGAGTGTCCAAAGGTTTTGATTGCCTTTGAGAATGATGTGACCACCACGGCCACCGTCACCGCCGTCTGGTCCTCCTTTGGTAATATATTTCTCGCGGTGCAAGTGAACGGATCCCTTGCCACCATTGCCGGAGCAAGCATAGAGTTTTATATAATCTACAAAATTCCCCTCTGTCATTTTAATAAATTTAGAGTGCTTTGACCACAGCGTTTAAGCGTGCGGTAATCGCATCAATTGCACCAACACCATCTACGCCGTGGTAGCGCTGTTTTTCTTGGTAATAAGATTTTAAAATAGCGGTTTCAGAATAATAAATTTGGATCCTATTTCTAACGATTTCTTCTGAAGAATCATCTGCCCTGCCGCTAGTTTCACCGCGTTTCAACAGGCGTTTTACCAAAACTTCATCTGCTACTTCCAAAGCAATCATGGCATCTACTTGGGCATCGTACTTTGACAATAAGGATTCCAAGGCATCTGCTTGAACGGTATTTCTTGGAAACCCATCAAAAATAAAACCCTCTGCACTGGTATTTTTAGAAACCTCATCGCTTAGCATATCGATGGTAACTTGATCTGGTACAAGAGCCCCTTTGTCCATATAGGACTGGGCCAAGTTTCCTAAAGGGGTTTGATTTTTAATGTTTTTTCTAAAGACATCGCCAGTAGAAATATGTTTCAAATTAAAACTTTCCTTTAAAAAATTAGCTTGGGTTCCCTTGCCTGCCCCAGGAGGGCCAAATAATACAATATTTAACATCTATTGCTGTTTTTTTTTATAAAATTATTGTCTATATGGGGTGTATTTATCTAATAAAATTAGGTCACAAATATAATCAAATACAGAGGCCAAAAGTTGTTTTCGAAAGAGATTTTAATGGGGGATTCCATTTTTAAGTGTATTTTTGTGACACAATTCAATTTTTATCGATTTGCAGTATTTTTCTTCCAAACATAAACTCGGCATCTTAGGAGGCGGTCAGCTTGGAAAAATGCTGCTCTATAATACTCGTAAATTTGACATTCACAGCAGTGTATTGGACCCCAGTGGTGAGGCCCCTTCTAAAATAGCTTGCGATGTTTTTGTCATGGGGGACTTGATGGATTTTGAAACCGTTTACAGCTTTGCTAAAGATCTTGATACTTTGACCATAGAAATTGAAAATGTCAATGTAGAAGCGCTCAAGGCCCTGGAAGAAAAGGGCGTTAAAGTCTATCCCGCTTCGAAAACACTGGCTGTAATTCAAAACAAAGCCCTCCAAAAACAATTTTACATTGAGCATGAATTACCCACAGCGGCTTTTAAGACCTATCAGAACCTAAAAACATTAGAAAAAGCCATTGGCAGTGGTTTACAATCCACACCGTTTGTTTGGAAAAGCAGCCGTTTTGGCTATGATGGAAATGGTGTGAAAATTATCCACAACAACGCTGATTTAAGTGAACTGCCCAAGGGGGAATGCATTGCAGAGGCCCTTATTCCTTTTAAAAACGAATTGGCCGTTATTGTAGCAAGAAATCCAAGTGGATCCATTAAATCCTATCCAGTAGTAGAAATGGAATTTCATCCTGAAGCCAATCAGGTTGAATACGTGCTATGTCCAGCGAGAATTTCAAATGCAATCTCTAAAAAAGCAACGGATGTGGCGCTTAAAGTGGCAGCTGCATTTGAGCATGTAGGCTTGCTTGCAGTGGAAATGTTCTTAACACAAGACGAGGATATTCTGATCAACGAAGTTGCACCAAGACCACACAACTCAGGACACCAAACCATTGAAGCCAACTATACCTCTCAATTTGAGCAGCACCTTAGGGCTGTCTTAAATTTACCCTTGGGATCTACCAAAAATAAAGTTAGCGGTGTTATGGTAAATTTGGTAGGGGCTGAAGGCCACCATGGAGCGGTTGTCTATAAAAACATTGAAAACATCATGGAATTTGAAGGGGTCACCCCTCACATCTATGGCAAAAAGCAAACCCGGCCTTTTAGAAAAATGGGGCATGTAACCATTGTAAATCCTAACATTGAAAAAGCGAGGGAGATTGCACAAAAAGTAAAAGAATCTATTAAAGTAATAAGTGAATAATATGGCAGAAGTAGGAATCATTATGGGAAGCGACAGCGATATGCCTGTCATGAAACAAGCAATTGACGTTCTTAAAAATTTTAACATCGAAGTGGAAGTAGACATTGTATCGGCCCACAGAACCCCAGAGAAGTTGTTTGAATATGGGACTGCGGCTCACAAAAAAGGTCTTAAGGTCATTATTGCGGGCGCTGGGGGTGCTGCCCATCTTCCTGGAATGATTGCCGCTATCAGTCCATTGCCAGTTATTGGGGTTCCGGTCAAGTCCAGCAACTCCATAGACGGTTGGGATTCTGTCCTCTCAATTTTACAAATGCCTGCTGGAGTTCCAGTAGCTACAGTGGCGCTAAACGGCGCTAAAAATGCGGGTATTTTAGCCGCTCAAATTATTGGAACTTTCGATAAGTGCGTATTGGATAAAATACAAGCATACAAGGAAGGGCTCAAAATAAAGGTCCAAAAAGCCTCTAAAAACTTAAAGTCTTAAAAACGCTTTTTTAGCTTATGAGCATTCTAAACACCCCTTTTAATACGCCCTACAACAGCGCGCCTTTTTCCAAAATTAAAACCACTGATTTTCTACCAGCTTTTAAGCTTGCCATCCAAAATAGCAAAAAAAATATTGAAGATATCACATCCAATACTGAGGTCCCAAATTTCAAAAACACTGTTGAAGCACTGGAATTTTCAAGTTTGATACTGGAGCGAATTTCCAATCTCTTTTTTAACTTAAATGCAGCGGAAACCAACCAAGCCATCCAAAAAATTGCTCAACAAGTATCGCCACTGCTAACGGCTTTTTCAAACGATATATCACTAAATAAAGCTCTTTTTAAGCGCATCAAATATGTCTACAAACAAAAGGAAAAAATCAACTTAAGTGTTGAACAGAATACCTTATTAGAAAAAAAATACAAGAGTTTTGTGCGAAATGGTGCCAATTTAAAGTCATCTGATCAATCAAAACTGCGAGAGATTGACAAAGAACTAAGCAGCCTAAGACTGACCTTTGGAGAACACTTGCTTTCTGAGACCAATCGCTTCAGATTGGAAATTGAAGACCGTTCGGATTTGGAAGGCCTTCCAGAAAACTGTATTGAAACCGCTAAAATCCTGGCAAAAAAAGAGGGTAAGAGGGGATGGCTGTTTACATTAGATTATCCCAGCTATGTCCCATTTATGACCTATGCTAAGAACAGGGCATTGCGAAAAAAAATGGCGTTGGCATTTGGAAAAAAAGGATTTCAAAACGATGCTTTTGACAACCAATTGCTGCTGCTTAAAATTGTAAAATTACGACATCAAAGAGCCCGTTTACTGGGCTATAAGACACATGCCGATTATGTGCTAGAGGAAAGGATGGCAAAATCTCCAGAAACCGTTCTTTCATTTTTAGAAGACTTTAAATCCAAGGCCATGCCAGCGGCCCGACGAGAGTTTTCAGAGCTGAGCAAATTTGCCAAAGAACTGGACGGCATTGAAACCCTTCAAAAATGGGACAGTGCCTATTATTCAGAAAAACTTAAAAAAAGGTGCTTTGACATTGACGACAATCTTCTTAAACCCTACTTTGAGTTAGAAAATGTTTTGGAGGGGGCTTTTAAAATCGCAGAAAAATTATTTCAAATTCAATTTGTTAAAATAAATGATGTTGAGACCTACCACAGTGATGTTGTAGTATACAAAGTGAGTGATCTAAAAGGAGAATTCGCAGCTCTTTTCTACGCCGATTTTTTCCCAAGACCTGGCAAAAGAGCAGGGGCTTGGATGACTTCTTTTAAACCACAACATAGAGTTGATGGCGTGGAGGAACGCCCTCATGTTTCTATTGTTTGTAATTTCACAAAACCAACCAAAAATCAGCCATCGCTACTCACTTTTAGCGAACTAACAACTTTATTTCACGAGTTTGGCCATGCCCTTCACGGCATGCTTGCCAAGACCAACTACCCCAGCCTATCGGGTACAAATGTCCCTTGGGATTTTGTGGAGTTGCCAAGTCAATTCATGGAAAATTGGTGTTATGAGAAACAGGCCCTTCAGCTCTTTGCA
>PBQM01000053.1 GCA_002725015.1 Flavobacteriaceae bacterium
ACTCTAAAATGATGAAACAAACAAAAGAAATTTATTTTCCAACTGTTGAAGCCATTAAAGCTGCAGCCCTCAAACTCAAGGGAATTGCAGCAGTATCGCCTTTAGAAAAACACCAGCGTTTCTCTGAAAAATACAACTGTCAAATGTATTTTAAAAGAGAAGATCTACAACAAGTACGTTCCTATAAAATTAGAGGTGCCTACAATAAAATTTCTTCTTTAAGCCCTGAGCAAATAAAAAAGGGTATCGTTTGCGCAAGTGCAGGAAACCACGCTCAAGGCGTAGCCTTGTCCTGTAATTTATTAAAAATTAAAGGTAAGATTTATATGCCTTCTCCAACACCAAATCAAAAAGTAGAACAGGTCAAAATGTTTGGGAAACAATATGTTGAGATGGTTTTGGCAGGAGATACCTTTGACGATTCTTATCAAGAGGCTATAAAAGATTGTGAAAAATTTGGGAAACCGCTGGTACACCCCTTTAACGACCCCAAAGTAATTGAGGGACAGGGTACAGTGGGTCTGGAAATCATTCAGCAGTCTAAAATTCCCATTGATTATATATTTATTCCAGTGGGTGGCGGTGGATTGGCCTCTGGACTCTCCACAGCAGTCAAAGCCTTGTCTCCAAAAACAAAAATTATTGGCGTTGAGCCTGCAGGAGCCCCATCAATGTCGCAGTCTATTGACAAGGGAGAAATTATAAAATTAAACCAAATTGAAAAGTTTGTAGATGGTGCGTCGGTCAAACGGGTAGGGGATTTAACCTTTGAAATTTGTCATAAAAATTTAGATTTCATGACCACAGTACACGAAGGTAAAATTTGTCAAACAATACTCGAAATGTATAATAAAGACGCTATTGTAGCGGAGCCTGCAGGAGTGATGAGCCTGGCTGTATTGGATGATTTTAAAGATGAAATTAAAGGTAAAACTGTGGTTTGCTTGGTCAGTGGAAGCAACAACGATATTACTAGAACGCCAGAAATTGAGGAGCGTGCCTTGCTGTATGCCAATTTAAAGCATTATTTTATAATAAAGTTTCCACAACGTCCAGGGGCATTGCGTGAATTTGTGGTTGATATATTGGGTCCCAATGACGACATTACACATTTTGAATACACCAAAAAAGTGAACCGCGAAAACGATGTGGCCGTTGTGGGCATACAATTAAAGTCTCAACAAGACTTAAAACCACTCATAAGCAAACTAAAAACTCATAATTTCTTTGGGGATTATATCAATGACAAGCCAGATTTATTTCAATTGATGGTCTGAGGCCATTATATGGTTTCCGTTATCTCTAATCCTTTTGTACTATAATTTATATTATGTAAAATTAAAACAATATTGATTCACAGATAATTTAATACCTTTGCCCTGTTTAATATATCTTTATGAATTTAATCTCAATTTTTAGACTAGTTGCTTTTTTAGAAGGGCTTTCTTATATATTGCTATTATTGGTGGCTGTACCTATAAAGTACAGCAGCGGTGAAGCTTTTTTTGTAAAAATGCTTGGAATGCCTCACGGGATTTTATTTGTGTTGTATATCGCTATAGCCTTGGTTTTGAGAATTGATAATCAATGGATTAAAAATAATTTTTTGGCTGTTTTAATAGCTTCTGTGATTCCTTTTGGTACCTTTGTGGTCGATTTTAAATTTAAACAAACGCTGTAAAAGGCCTTTTTATATAATATTCACTGATGGAATATTTTTTGACAACACTTAAAGAATTGCTTATTTCTGCAGGATTAAAAGTTTCTATTGCAGATTGGTGCAGCATTTTAGTTCTTGTTTTTCTAACCCTTAGCTTGGTTTTTTTATTGGACTTTATATTGCGTAAAATCATACGTTTGGTTTTTACAAAAATAGCCAACCGTTCAAAAACGAACTTTGACGATATTATGGTTACTCATAAAGTTCCCAGAAATATCGCCCACATTTTCCCTCTTATATTGGCCTATAAGACCTTACCCAACATCTTTTTTGAGCATTCGCGATTGCAGTTTTTTATTGAAAAGTTTATTCTGGTAATCGGTATTCTATTTGTTATTTGGGGATTGAGCAGCGTATTTAGATCGGTTAAAGAATTTTTTAAAAGCATTGATCGTCTCAAGGACAAGCCCATAGACAGTTATATACAAGTCCTTATGATCTTTATTTGGCTGACAGGAATTTTTGCTGTTTTTGCGGTCGTTTCTGGGATTTCCTTTTGGGAGTTTATGGCCGGTTTAGGAACGGTTTCAGCCGTCATTATCCTTGTTTTTAAAGATACTATCCTAGGTTTTGTCGCTAGCATACAAGTTTCTGTTAATGATATGGTACGCATTGGTGATTGGATTACTTTTCAGAAGTATGGCGCAGATGGAGATGTTATAGAAATTAACCTTGCAACAGTAAAAGTTCGCAATTTTGACCACACCATCACCACCATTCCTACCTATGCCCTTATTTCAGATTCTTTTAAAAATTGGAGGGGTATGACCGAATCAAAAGGCCGCAGAATCAAAAGAGCTTTGCGCATTCGTATGTCCAGCATTCGTCACTTGGATAAAACAGATATGGATGTGCTTTTAAAGGTCGTTCTGATCAAGGATTATATCGCGGCTAAAAACAAGGATATCAATGCCTATAACAGCGATAACAATATTGATAAATCGGTGCTGATAAATGGTAGAAATCTAACCAATATTGGGGTCTTTCGAAAATATATAGAATCCTATGTCGAGACCCATTCTGCAATTAATAAAGATCTGATGATCATGGCACGACAGCTAGAGCCCGATGAATATGGACTCCCCATTGAGATATACGCCTTTAGCAATGACAAACGCTGGCAAAACTATGAATATATCATAGCCGATATTTTTGATCATATTACCGCCGCTGCTGCTACTTTTGACCTAGAGATTTATGAGCACAAGTTCTAGAGACCAATTTATTCTAAGACTAAGAGCTGAAATCCCTTCAATTGAAAATTTAGGAACAACCACAGCCGTTGAAGTTTTTCAAAACAACAGCCTACGCCCTATTTTAAAATTTCAAAACGATGCACTAGTTCATGTTTTTTTATTGGATTTAAGCAGTAAAAAAATAGATTTAAAGACTTTCAATTCCAAGAAAAGACAGCTGCTAATCGATACGCATTTAAGGACAAATTCAAACCTAAGACAATTGTTATTAGGGATGGTTATAGCGCTGTTTAGCATCGATGAAATGGAGTTTTACAACAGTGTTTACAAAGAGCTAAACAAACGTATTTTTTCGATGCTAAAAGCCAGACTTAAAGATCAGTTAGTCTAGGACTTAAAATTCAATTTTATTTAGAATTAAACCAGAAGCTGGGGCTATATAATCAATTTTTATATTGGCGTTTTGCTCTAAACTGCTGCTGATATAATCAAGGCCTACCTCACCCCTTCCCAACTTTATAAGGGCCCCCATCATCAAGCGAATCTGATGGCGACCAAACCCCTTGCCTACCACCCGAAGTAAATGACTTTTTTTGGGAAAAAAGTTAGCCTTATACAAGTCATTTTCAATCAGCTCGCAACTGTGCAAGCGGCGCTTGTATAATCCATGATCAGTGGCCTTATAACAATAGGCTTTAAAATCATGGCTGCCTTGGAACAATGCCGCCCCCTTGGCCATTAATTTAAGGTCTAAAGGTTCTAAAATAGTGGTCATAATTGGCGCGCAAAATGGATGGCACTTCTCCCCATTTGAAAATAAATAATGGTATTCTTTATATTTTGAATCTTGGATGATATTGAAATCTGCTGAAACTTGCTCTATTGAAAGTGCGCGAATGTCTTGAGGTAAATTGGTATTAAAATCCACTAAAAATTGCACTTCATCTTCAAGAGGTTTATCTCTTAAAAACAATTCAAAAGCGGCCTCTTCCGCCGATACTTTAGCATCGGTTCTACTGGCCGCTAATGTTTTGAAATATTGATCTTTTAACACGTACTTTAAGGTACGATCAATCATTAAATGTAGAGTCTTGGTGTTGGGTTGCTTTTGCCAACCGTGAAAACGGTATCCCAAAAACTGAAATTTTATGAGGTAGTAATACCGTTTTTGAAACATGGTTTTTAAGCGCTAAAACCCAGATTTTACTGGTTTCCTAGGATAATGGGCATACCAGAATCTCCAGAGCCAATGACAATCACTTTGCTATTGGGAGATTCAGCAAGCTTCACAGTGGCCTCTATTCCCTTGTCTTGAAGAATCTTGTCATTTAAGGATGCACTGAGAATTCTGTTTGCATCTGCTTTACCCTGGGCCTCAATTCGCTGTTTTTGGGCTTCTTTATCCGCTGTTACCAGTCTAAACTCATATTCCAAGGATTGTTGTTCTTGCTTTAACTTTCCTTCAATTGCATTTTTAATGGTTTCAGGCAGTTTGACGTCTTCTACAAGCACGCGCTTAACATTGAGGAATTGACCTTTCATAAGGGTGACCACTTCATCTAATATCTCCTGCTCAATGACATCGCGTTTACTAGAATACAACTGTTCTGGTGTATAACGCCCCACCACACTTCTTGCTGCTGCATTTACAGCAGGGTTTAGAAGTTCAAGAACGTAATCCTGTCCTTTTGTTTTTATAAGCTTCCCTAAGTTTTCATATTCAGGTTCATACCATATTGTACCATTGACGCGAACTTCAAGTCCATTGACTGAAAGAACATTCATTTCATCGGAAATAGATTGTTGACGCACTCTAAAAATATACATATCGTTCCAAGGAGCCACAATATGAAAGCCTTCGCCATAGGTTTTGTCTGTTTTAATACCTTCTCCAAAGCGTTCGAATAAGACCCCACCTTCACCGGGACCAATAGTAACCGCTGATTTTGAGATAATAACCACTGCCAAGCCAATGGCGAATATAATTGGAAGACCTATTTTAGGGAAATTTTGCATTTTATTTAGATTTAGATGTTATGTTAATCCGTTGTACTTTCTTAAAAACCACTCTGAAGCCAAACTAATAATAAGCATCATTAACAGCCATTTAAAGTGTATCAAAGGTACAGATTTTTTCTCGACTTTTTGTAAACTTTTAAAGTTGTCATTGCTAATTAACAACTTTATTAAATTACCAACCTCACTATCAAAATAAGCCTTCCCTTTTGTTTGTGCTGCCAAAAGCCTCAATTGGTCAACATCAGCGTTTGTAAATTGTGCTTCTATATTAAAAGGTAAAATTTTAAAACGGCCCGCTACTGAGAATTGTTTGTTTTTCAAACGAACCCTAAAACTATAAGAACCGGGCTTTAAATTCTCAAGATTTACTTTGTAAGAATTGTTTTCCAGCAACATTGGAAGTTTTAATGGCAACTCTAAATTCACAGATTTTACTTCAATTTCAAGCTCGGCATTGGGGTTAAATTTAAAATTCTCTCCGTAAAATTGGGCATAAATTGCAATGGGAGTAGATCCATCGAAAATTGATTCGTAATTTACCTGCAAGCGATCCGATGATTTCTGAGTGCTTAAATTTTGAAAGACAGACACAAAATAACTGTCAAACTTTTCAAAACTTTTATATTGTCGATATGAGTGCATTCGCCACTTCCAAAGATTCTCAGCAAACATTATAATGTGGCGACTCTTGGGCTTTGAATAGGACGCCAGCAACGGTTGTTTTGTTTTAATATTATTAATGGATTTATACAGTAATACTCTGTGAGGTGCCAACATTTGAGTGGTTCCAAAAACAGTCTTTAAAGGCGGAAAGTTATCAAAGTCAATGGTTTCTAATGCAAAGCCATCAAAATTAGGATTGACCATTGCCTGAAAATCCTCGTATTGCCCACTGTCTTCTTGTCTAAAGTTTGACTGCGTAGAATTTAAAAAATTCCAATCCGTGTGGGTCCCCCCTATGGTAAAGCTATTGATATTGTATTTATCAATAGCCTTTATTGCAGACTCAAATCCCACAGTGGGTTGGTATAATACAGCAATGTTGTAATCACTTGGGCTTTTTGAAAACCCATCGGGGTCTAAAATCACAAGTTCATAGTTTTTTTGATTGCTTAAGATTGATTTTAACGCCCCCAAATCTGGATGTGATGATTTGGAAATTAAGGCAATTTTAATTTTTTGATCAACTATTTCAATCCCAAAATCTGAACGGTTATTTGTAGTTAAAATTTCATCTTTTAATGGTTTTATTTGAACCCTGTAAGACTGTAAACCGATGCTTTCTGCTTTTAAGTAAGCTGCAATAGAAGTTGAGTTTTTTTCCGCTGTCAAAACTATTTTTTTTCTAAACACTAAAGATCCTTTTGAATGTACAGTTAACTCTGTCTGAATGCTTTGATTTCCATTGTAATTCACAAAAACTTCAACGGGAAATATATTTCCCAAAAAAGCATACTTATTTACATTCAATCGCTGAATTTTTAAATCTATATACTCAGTTGTATCGCCCAATATAATTGGATAAACAGCTTGTGGCTTGCGACTGGAACTGTACAAATAAGAAGAACCAATGGTTTGATTTCCATCTGAAATCAAAACTACAGCAGCCCTTTCGTCCTTGTTAATCTCATTCAAGGTTTGAAGACTTTTTCCCAAATTGGTTTGTGGAGCTTTAAAATCTAAACGCGCTGAGGCTTTTAAATCTTTTCCGAAGCTGTAGGTTTGAAGTTCAAATTTTTTATTTAAAATCTTATTGGAAATTAAGACCTTATAAACAGAATCCAATGTTTTGTCCTTATTAAGAAATTTTACAGATTGGGTGTTATCTAACAAAATACAAAGCTTAGGTTTGACAATTCGACTGTTATTGAGATTGGTTTTGGGATTGAAAAGCAGCAGTAGCAAGGCCCCAATTGAAAGAGCCTTTAAAATGCTCAGTATCCAATATGTTTTATCGGATTTCAACCAAGGTTTATACTGAAAAAGCGCGACGGCAAGCCCTAGTAAAATGGTGATTGTTAAGTAAAACAACAATGCTGTTGTCATTCCAAAAAAAATTTAAATAATTAGGTCAGCATACCCCCGTCCACATGCAGTGTTTGACCCGTAATATAGGCAGAAAGTTCACTGGCTAAAAAAACACATGCATTGGCAATATCCTCTGGAGATCCACCGCGTTTTAGTGGAATGCCTGCACGCCATTGTGCTACAATTTCGGGATCGAGTTTGTCAGTCATTTCTGTTTCAATAAAACCAGGTGCAATGACGTTACTGCGGATGTTTCTAGAGCCCAACTCTAAGGCAACAGACTTCGAAAATCCAATAATTCCCGCTTTGGAAGCAGCGTAGTTAGTTTGGCCCGCATTTCCCTTTACCCCCACTACAGAGCTCATATTTATGATGGAACCTTTGCGCTGTTTTAGCATGGTTCTTTGAACGGCTTTGGTCATGTTAAATACAGACTTTAGATTGACCTCAATAACTTTGTCAAAATCTTCCTCCCCCATCCGCATCAATAAATTATCCTTTGTGATTCCCGCGTTGTTGACCAAAATATCGATTTTACCAAAATCCTCAAGCACATCGGCAACCAATTGTTGTGCGGCCTCAAAGTCCGCCGCATTGCTTTGATAAGACTTGACTTTGGTTCCTAAAAGTCCAAGTTCTTTTTCCAAAACTTCAGCAGCTGTAGCAGAATTGCTAAAAGTAAATGCAAGATCAGCGCCATGTTCTGCAAAAACCCTTGCAATACCACGGCCTATTCCGCGACTGGCACCTGTAATAATGGCTGTTTTACCCTCTAATAATTTCATAAGTAATGCGTTGGTTGTTATAATATAATCAAAGATAGGAATTCCCAGAACATATTCAATCAGTTATCAAATAATTAGAGGGGGTCTAAGGGATTTAATAAGGATTGATTTGAAATTTCTGAAACTCTTTGATAGCGTTCTGTGGTCTTTAGATTGACATGCCCCATTATGGAGCGAATCAAATGAAGGCTGACCCCTTTTCGCAGTTGGTGAATGGCATAGGAATGGCGCAGCATATAGGGCGTGTTTTACATTGGAATGGCAAAGCGATCGTTCCAAAAATAAAGCTTGAAAAAGACAAAGATGGTTATCCTATATATTACTAGCAGGAAACTTCAATAGAATAGTTTTGAGCAAAATAAACTGCAAGACTATGCCAAAACTTCGGCAACTTTTTTTCCAATTTCGGCAGGAGACTCCACGACATAGATACCACAATCGCGCATGATGCGCTTTTTAGCCTGGGCTGTATCATCACTTCCACCAACAATGGCCCCGGCGTGGCCCATGGTTCTGCCAGCGGGTGCTGTTTCCCCAGCTATAAATCCAACAACAGGTTTATTGCTACCGCTCTCTTTATACCACAGTGCGGCATCTCCTTCAAGTTGCCCCCCAATTTCACCAATCATTACCACACAATCCGTTTCTGAGTCGTTGATAAGTAGTTCTAAGGCTTCTTTGGTTGTAGTTCCAATGATCGGATCACCCCCAATACCTATGGCAGTAGAGACCCCCAATCCCTGTTTGACAACTTGATCAGCAGCTTCGTAAGTCAAAGTTCCAGACTTTGAAACAACACCAACCCGTCCTTTTTCAAAAACAAAACCAGGCATGATACCAACTTTGGCTTCCTCAGGCGTGATAACCCCGGGACAATTGGGTCCAACCAAGCGACAGTTTTTAGTTTTGATATAATTGGAGGCCACGATCATATCAGCGACTGGAATGCCTTCTGTAATGGTAATGATTACCGCAATTCCAGCATCGGCAGCTTCCATAATGGCGTCCGCAGCAAATGCCGGAGGAACAAAAATAATACTGGTATTGGCATCCACAGATTCTACAGCTTCTTTGACCGTATTAAAAACAGGTTTATCCAAATGAGTTTGACCGCCTTTTCCAGGGGTAACACCCCCTACTACATTGCTGCCGTAGGCAATCATTTGCTCGGCGTGAAAAGTCCCTTCACTCCCTGTAAAGCCTTGAACAATTATTTTGGAATCACTGTTTACTAAAACGCTCATTTAAATCAATTTTTAGATTGGTACAAATGTAATTTTTTGAAGTTGATTTTTAAAAACAATTTTTACTTTTCTTTTAGCATTTGAAGCAGTGCTGGCAATTGTCTTAAGTTGGCCAATTCTTTGAGTTTAGAACGTGACTCTTGTATGGGGGTCCCAAAATAAGTTTTATCACCAGCGACTGATTTGGTAACGCCAGTTTGTCCTAAAATAACGGCTTTGGCCCCAATGGTGATACCGCTATTGGTCCCGACCTGACCCCAGATGGTCACTTCATCCTCAATGATGCAACAACCTGCAATACCGGTTTGAGAGGCAATAAGACATTTTTTTCCAATCAGAGTGTCGTGACCAACTTGTATTTGATTGTCTAGTTTTGAACCAGCTCCGATGGTAGTATCCGCAGTGACGCCTCTGTCAATGGTACAACCAGTTCCAATATGAACGTCATTTTCTATACATACACCACCACAGCTGATAAGAGGGTCATAGCCTTCAGGACCTTTTTTATAGTAAAATGCATCGCCACCTATTACAGTACCAGAGCCAATGATTACATTGTCACCGATCACAGCATCCGAAACAATCGTCACATTGGGATGAATCAAACAGTTTTCACCAATTTTCACATTAGGTCCAATAAAAACATTGGGTTGTAATTGCGTTCCTGCTCCTATTTTCGCATCCGGATCGATACTTTGCGCGGCACTGATAAAAGGTTTAAAGTGCTGTGAGAGAATGTTAAAGTCTCTGAAGGGGTCTTCTGAGACCAAGAGTGCCTTTCCCTTTGGACAGGGTATTTTTTTATTGATCAACACAACGCTGGCAGCTGAAGACAAGGCTTTGTCATAATATTTGGGGTGGTCTACAAAAACGATATCACCAGAGCGGACGACATGAATTTCATTCATCCCGAGCACAGGGAAAAAGGCATCTCCCACAAAATCACAATTTAGTATAGCTGCAATTTTTTCAAGGGTTTGTGGTACTGAAAATTTCATAGAAATTAGGCTTTGACTCTTTCTTTGTAAGTGCCCTTGGCCGTTTCGATTTTGATCTTATCCCCTTCGTTTATAAACAGTGGAACCATGATAGAAGCTCCCGTTTCAACAGTAGCCGGTTTGGTCGCATTGGTGGCCGTATTTCCTTTGATGCCAGGCTCTGTGGCAGTGACTTCTAAAATGACGCTGGCAGGCATTTCGACCGAAAGTGGCATTTCGTCTTCTGAATTGATGATGACCGTTACAACTTCACCTTCTTTCATGAGACCAGGATTTTCAATCGCTGCCTTATTGATGGTGATTTGGTTATAGTCCTCAACATTCATAAAGTGAAATTGATCACCCTCAGGGTAGAGATATTGAAATTTGTGTGTCTCGACTCGAACATCCTCAATTTTATGTCCCGCAGAGAAAGTATTATCAATTACTTTTCCAGTAGTGACACTTTTTAATTTTGTTCGTACAAAAGCAGGCCCCTTTCCCGGTTTGACATGTAAAAATTCTATAATTTTAAAAATATCGTGGTTGTAACGAATGCACAGACCGTTTCTAATATCAGAGGTGTTTGCCATAGTTTTAGTTTGATTTAAAGTATCCCTTCATAATGCCGCGGTGAGAGTTTTTGATGAATTGTAAAATTTCATCGCGCTCCGGAGTGGCTTCCATTTCAGCTTCAATAATTGAAGACGCTTGAGAATTATTGTAATTTTTTTGATAAAGCAATCTAAAAATCCCCTGTATTTCTCTTATTTTTTCTGTGGTATAACCCCGTCTGCGCAAACCAACAGAATTGATCCCTACATAAGAAAGTGGCTCACGTGCTGCTTTGACATAAGGTGGCACATCTTTACGAACCAATGAGCCCCCCGTTACAAAGGCGTGGTTTCCAATAGAACAAAATTGGTGTACAGCGGTCATACCCGCCAATACCACATAATCTCCTACCGTTATATGACCCGCAAGGGTACTGTTGTTCGAAAAAATACAGTTTTTACCAACCACACAATCGTGTGCAATATGACAATAGGCCATGATCAAACAATTGTCCCCTATAACGGTTTTCATGCGATCCGTCGTCCCTTTATTGATAGTCACACATTCGCGAATGGTGACATTGTTGCCAATTTCAACCGTCGTGTCTTCATCTTTATATTTAAGATCTTGTGGGATGCCAGAAATCACAGATCCAGGAAAAATATTACAATTTTTCCCAATGCGGGCACCCTCCATTATGGTCACGTTTGAGCCGATCCAAGTTCCTTCGCCAATCACGACGTTATTGTTAATGGTTGTAAAGGGCTCAATGACTACATTTTTAGCGATTTTAGCACCTGGATGTACATAAGCAAGGGGTTGATTCATAACTTGTTATTTAACTTTTGAAATTTGCGCCATCAATTCGGCCTCAGCACACAGTTTTCCATTGGCATAAGTAAATCCTTGCATATGACAGATCCCTCTCCTTATGGGAGTGATGAGTGAACAACTGAAAATCAGCGTATCGCCTGGAACTACTTTCTGTTTAAACTTTACTTTGTCAATTTTCATAAAAAAGGTCAAATAATTTTCTGGATCAGGTACAGTGTTTAAGACTAAAATCCCACCCGTTTGCGCCATGGCCTCAACAATAAGAACTCCTGGCATGACAGGAACACCTGGAAAATGACCTTGAAAAAAGGATTCATTCATGGTCACGTTTTTTGACCCAATGACGTGGTTTGGAGACAATTCAAAAACCTTGTCAATCATTAAAAACGGGGGTCTGTGTGGCAACATATCCATAATGGCATTGACATCCATCACGGGCGTTTGATTTAAATCAACTGCGGGCATGTTATTGCGGCGTTCAATCTTAATTATTTTGGTCATTTTCTTGGCAAATTGTGTGTTGACAAAATGCCCTGGCTTGTTGGCGATGACCTTGCCCTTTAAACGGGTTCCTATGAGAGACAAATCTCCAATGACATCCAATAATTTATGGCGGGCCGCTTCATTGGGATAATGTAAGTTTAGATTGTCCAAAATGCCATTTGGCTTGACAGAAATCGAGTCTTTTTTAAAAGCAATTTTTAGTTTTTTCATGGTGTCTTTAGACAATGGCTTGTCTACATACACAATGGCATTGTTTAAATCGCCTCCTTTGATCAATCCCTCTTCTAAAAGCATTTCTAATTCGTGCAGAAAACTAAAAGTCCTGGCGTTGGATATATTTGATTTAAAGTCTTTAAGAGTGGTCAAAGTAGCATTTTGAGTTCCCAAGACTTTAGTACCAAAATCGACCATGGTCGTCACTTGGTATTCATCAGATGGAATAATGGTAATATCACTTCCTGTTTCCTCATCGACATAGGATATGACTTCTTTGACCACAAAAACTTCCCTGAAAAAATCTAATTCTTTGATACCAGCAGTTTCCAAGGCTTCAATAAAAAATTGAGAGGATCCATCCATAATTGGAGGTTCCGAACTGTTGAGTTCAATTAAAACATTGTCAATCTCCAAGCCGACCAATGCCGCCAAGACGTGTTCACAAGTTTGAATGGCAACTCCATTTTTTTCTAAACATGTACCGCGTTGGGTACTTGTAACTAGGCTAGCATCTGCTTTGATAAGGGGTTCTCCTTCTAAATCTATACGCTTAAAGGCATAACCAAAATTGGCCTCCGCAGGAATAAACTTTAAGACCACGTCTTTGCCTGTGTGAAGCCCCACCCCTTTTAAAGAGACGGGTTTTGATATTGTCGTTTGCTTAAATTGGGTTTTTGTTATCATTATTTGGTCTTTTTTTCAAGGGCCCCGATTTTTTTAGCGAGCTGTGGTAAATTTTTAAAATGTACATAGGATTTAAAGAAATCACCATAGTCAAAAGCTGGGGTGCCCTGTAATAATGCATTGTCAGGAACATTTTTGGAGATGCCTGATTGGGCTTGAATCTTTACATTGTTACCAATGCTAATATGTCCAACAATACCCACTTGACCTCCAATTTGACAGTTTTGACCAATTTTCGTTGACCCAGCAATCCCGGTCTGAGCGGCGATTACAGTGTTTTCACCCACTTGAACATTGTGAGCAATCTGAATTTGATTGTCTAGCTTAACCCCTTTTTTTATCAGTGTACTGCCTAAAGTAGCGCGGTCAATGGTTGTACTTGCGCCAATATCAACAAAATCTTCTATGACGACGTTTCCAATTTGGGGTACTTTTTTATAGCGCCCACTCTTATCAGCTGAAAAACCAAACCCATCGGCACCAATGACCACATTGGCCTCTAAGTTACAGTGGTTTCCAATACTGCAGTCAGAATATATTTTAACGCCTGAAAAAACGGTAGTCCCCTCGCCAATACAGACATTGTCACCTATATAACAATTAGGATAAATTTTAACCTTGTTTCCAATTTTTACATTGTCTCCAACATAACTAAAGGCCCCGATATAAACATCCGTTCCAAAAGATGCAGAGTCAGATATGTGTACTGGAGATTCAATCCCAGATTTATTTGACTTGATCGAATTGTAATGTTCTAAAAGCGTAGAAAAAGCAGCATAGGCATTCTCGACTTTTATAAGCGTGGTATTGATTTGTTTTTCAGCTATAAAATCTTTATTGACAATAGTGATGGTGGCGTTTGTTGAATAGATATGGGGCGTGTACTTTGGATTGGAAAGGAAGGTCAACGACCCTGTGGTCCCCTCTTCTATTTTAGAAAGTTTAAAGACTTCAGCATTGTCATCCCCAACGACTGTTCCATTGAGTAGTACTGCTATTTGGTTGGCTGTAAATTTCATACCACTGCAAAAATATAAAAAATTATCATAGTAGCGTTTTTGGACTGCAGATATAGAACCGCTTGTCTTCTTTTGACAAAGCTTTGATGTTGAGTAATTTGGATGTTTTTTTTAAAACAGAGGTTTTTCCATTTTTGTGAAGAATTAAAATTGGCTGTTCTTTGGGACTGTAGCCAACATTTGAAACCTCCCCCTCAAAAATAAAAAAAGGAAGGGCTGAATCTGGAATATGCAAATGGCTTTGGCATTGTTTTATAGCTGATTTTAAAGCGGATTTAACAGCTTGTTTGGAACAGTACTTGATTTTTAGTAATTGACGGTTTACCAGTCTTTTGGATAGACTGCTTAAAATAAAATCAGAATGATTTTGCCATGATTTTAATGCTGATACCATATCGAAATCGTCTAACATGGAAAATTTCTCTAAGATAGCTGGTGTCAGTGCGGATGGTTTTATAGCAGATTTTAAAAAAAAGTCTAAGGGAGCGCTGACGTCTAACGAAACTCCAGATTTAGAAAGCATCTTGGCACGTTGTAAAACTTTGATGGTCATTTGCTCGGCTACAACCCCTGTTTTGTGTAAGTAAACCTGCCAGTACATCAAACGGCGTGCAGAAAGAAATTTTTCTATAGAATAAACGCCTTTTTCTTCAATAACCAATTGATCATCAGCAACATTCATCATCGAAATTAAGCGTTCAGAATTTATATTCCCCTCTGAAACACCCGTGTAAAAGCTATCGCGTTTTAGGTAATCCGAACGATCCATGTCTAATTGTCCAGAAATTAACTGACCGAAAAATGGGCGGTGGTAGGCCCCTTTGAACATGGTAATTGCCAATGACAACTGTCCGTTAAATTCATCGTTTAGCAATTCCATAAATCTCAGGGATATAAATTCATGCCCCACTCCCTCAATCAAACTGTGTTCAATGGCATGGCTAAACGGACCATGTCCAATATCGTGTAAGAGAATGGCCGCATAAAGGGCCGTTTCTTCTGCACTGGATATTGAAACTCCTTTAAATTTTAAAATTCGAACTGCTTTTTGCATCAAATGCAGACTGCCCAAGGCATGCTGAAATCGGGTGTGATGGGCACCGGGATACACCAAATAAGACAAGCCCATTTGAGTAATTCTTCTAAGGCGTTGAAAATATGGGTGTGCAATCAAATCAAAAATTAAAGCATTTGGAATGGTAATAAATCCATAAATTGGATCGTTAAATATTTTGAGCTTATTGTTAGTATTCAATCGAATTAAATTTTACTTTAGTAGCAGTGCTGTAAGTTTGATAAACAGTTTGTAAAAATACTAAAAATCAATGGACTAAATTTCTTAACAGCTGAATTTATGAGAGAGATCAATGTTTTGTGGGTAGATGATGAAATTTCATTTTTAAAACCACATATTATTTTTTTGGAGAAAAGAAACTATAAAATAGAAGCTTGCCAGAGTGGCTCTGAGGCGATTGAAATTTTTAAATCCCAAGATTTTGACATTGTATTTTTAGATGAAAATATGCCTGGTTTGTCAGGTTTAGAAACACTCTCAGAGCTCAAGGAGATAAAATCTAACATTCCCGTAGTCATGATCACTAAAAGTGAAGAGGAGTACATTATGGAAGAAGCCATCGGAAGTAAAATAGCCGATTATCTTATAAAACCCGTAAACCCCAATCAAATCCTCTTGAGTTTAAAGAAAAACTTAGATCACAACCGATTAATTTCGGAAAAAACTTCTTCAAATTACCTTCAAGAATTTCGGAAAATAGCCATGGAAATGAATGATGTCAATTCATATGAATCTTGGGCGGAGTTGTATAAAAAATTGATTTATTGGGAATTAGAGCTAGAGAATTCCCAAGACGCAACCATGTTAGAAATCTTAGAGGCTCAAAAAATGGAGGCTAATTCACAATTTGCAAGATTTATCGACAAGAATTATCCCTCTTGGTTTAAAGATGAGAATGCACCTGTTTTGTCCCATACGCTTTTCAAGGCTAAAGTAGCGCCTGAAATTAAAAAGGGGCAACCTACACTTTTAGTTGTTATTGATAATTTGCGTTATGACCAATGGAAAACAATGGAGACCACCGTTAACAAACATTACAGGACTCAAAATGAGATGCTATATTTCAGCATTTTGCCAACGGCCACACAATATGCGAGAAATGCAATGTTTTCTGGGTTAACCCCTGCTGAAATGGAAAGCCGTTATCCCAATTATTGGAAAAATGATACGGATGAGGGTGGAAAAAACTTATATGAAGATAAATTTTTGGAGGCTCAACTTCAACGCTTAGGTCTCTCTAATATTTCTCACGAATACATAAAAATAACCAACTTAAAAGCTGGTAAAAAATTAGCTGAAAATTTTAAAAGTAAAAGTAAAAATGATTTAACGGTTGTGGTTTATAATTTTGTTGACATGCTATCACACTCAAAAACAGAAATGGAAGTCGTTAAAGAGTTGGCATCCGATGATAAAGGTTACCGCTCTTTAACTCAAAGCTGGTTTAATAATTCTCCATTGTTGAATATTATAAAACAGGCTCAGCAACTAAATTTTAAACTTTTGATCACCACTGACCATGGCACCATCAATGTGAAAAACCCCTCCAAAGTAATTGGCGATAGAGATACCAGTCTCAATCTAAGGTATAAAACTGGGCGTAGTTTGAGTTATGAAGCCAAGGATGTACTGGCAATCAAAGACCCCAGTAGTGTTGGCCTTCCTTCCATAAGCATGAACAGCACTTTTATTTTCGCAAAGAGTAATTTATTTTTTGCCTACCCAAACAACTATAACCACTATGTCAGCTATTATAAAAACTCTTACCAACATGGCGGGATCTCTTTGGAAGAAGTTTTGATTCCCTTTGTTGTGTTAAATCCACGTTCCTAAAAATGACAATTCAATACTCTTTGGATAAAATTGAGGAAGCTGCTCAGAAATTAATTGCAAGTTGCAATACAAAAATCCTTCTTTTTCAAGGCCCAATGGGCAGTGGTAAAACAACTCTAATTGCTGCGATTTTAAAGGTTTTGGGTTGTGACTCAAAAGCCTCCAGTCCAAGCTTTTCGATTGTAAATGAATACCCATTAGAAGATGATATTGTTTATCATTTTGATTTTTACAGAATCAAAAATCAGCGTGAGGCACTCGATATTGGGGTCGAAGAATATTTTTTTTCTGGTCACTGGAATTTAATTGAATGGCCTGAAAAAATAGAAAATCTTGTCCCCAAACATCGGACTCTTGTAAGGCTTTGCGTTTTATCAAATAATACCAGAACGCTAGAATGCACAGAAATATAAATTGATTAAAACAAGTCAAAAAAATAATTGTAATTTGCAATAACAACTGAACATTATAATGCAAAAATCACTCTCACCCTTTTCAAAAGCTCAACTAATGCCCAAAGAAGAGCGGCTTGAAGTTTCAAAAGATAATGTGCAATTGCGTATCGGCTTGCCAAAGGAGCGTTCCTACCAAGAAAAGCGCATCTGCTTAACCCCTGACGCTGTATCGGCCTTGACCAACAATGGACATCAGGTCATTATTGAAGCAGGCGCGGGAAATAATGCGGCTTTTGAAGATAAAGAATACAGTGAGGCGGGGGCTGAAATTTCGAACGACACTGCTAAGGTTTTTGCTTGTCCTGTTATTTTAAAAGTAGAACCCCCTACCCTTGGTGAAATTGAAATGCTTAAACCCAATGCCATTTTAATTTCTGCACTGCAGTTAAAAATGCAAGAAAAGGCCTATTTTGAGGCTTTGAGAGAGAAAAAAATTACGGCCCTCGCCTATGAATTTATTAAGGACAACGACGGTGCGTTTCCAGCCGTGCGGCAACTCAGTGAGATTGCTGGTGCCGCTTCGATTTTAATCGCTTCTGAGATAATGTCCATAACCAATGCAGGTAACGGTTTAATGCTTGGAAATATAAGCGGAGTGCCGCCGACTGAAGTTGTCATAATTGGGGCAGGAATCGTAGGTGAATCAGCCGCTAAATCAGCCCTTGGATTGGGGGCCAATGTTAAGGTGTTTGACAATTCTATCACTAAGTTGCGTTGTTTACAAGCCAATATTGGGCAGCGTGTTTACACCTCTACCATGCAGCCCAAAAATTTGATGAAAGCCTTGATGCGATGTGACGTCGCTATCGGAGCAACTAAAGGGAAAAATAGAGCTCCTGTTCTGGTCAATGAGGCCATGGTGGAGTTGATGAAACAAGGGGCGGTTATTATCGATGTGAGCATTGATATGGGGGGCTGTTTTGAAACCAGTGAACTGACTACACACGACCATCCCACCTTTGAAAAACACGGAGTTATACATTATTGCGTTCCTAATATTCCAGCGCGGTATTCCAGAACTTCTTCGGTTTCTTTGAGCAATATATTTACGCCCTATCTCTTACAAATAGCTGAGGCTGGTGGCTTGGAAAATGCAATTCGTCAAAACATGGGTCTTAAAAATGGGCTCTATGTGTACCATGGCGTAATTACCAATAAATCCGTTTCAAATTGGTTTGATTTGGATGCAAGTGATTTAAATCTATTAATTTTTTAAATCTAAATGAAGTTTATTCATCGACTTGGTTTTTTTCTGGGTGGTTTTTCTATCGGTGTTGTTTTTCTAATGTTTTTTCTCTCTGGGAAAAAAACCAGTTGTGCCTATGGGCCAAATGCCCGAGTCCTTAAAAACATCAATAGCAAGAAAATCAGATTCGATGACCTCGCTAGGCTGCGTGCAGAAGCACTTCAAATAGATTCTGTCTCAGTTTACACTGCCCTTAGAAAGGGAAAAGTGATTTTTAGTGACAGCAACACCCAATTGGACAGTTGTAAAGTCTATACAATTCAGGGCAAGGATCTAAAGCTGAAAGTTGAAAATTGTGATCAAGTAGCCAAAATCTTAGATCTGAGTCGAAGAAATTAAATTTTACGGCGTCTCTTTTCTTTTTTTATCAATTCTAATTCGCGGTTGGTCTGACCGGCCACTGAAGTATTTTCTTCAGCTCTGCGAATCAAATAAGGCATCACATCTTTTACCGGTCCGAATGGTAAATACTTGGCCACATTATATTTAAGTTTAGCTAGATTAAAACTAATGTGATCACTCATCCCAAGCAATTGACCAAACCAAACCCTTGAATCTCCTTTGCCAATGTTTTCACATTCTAAAATTTCTAGGGCTTTCAATGTGCTCTTTTCATTGTGAGTTCCCAAAAACAGATGAATGTCATCAAGGTGTCTTAAAATATATTTTAAACAACTGTCAAAATTTAGATCGGTATCTTCCTTTGTGGCACATATTGGTGAGATATAATCCAAGGCCTTGGCACGTGCCCGCTCTTTTTCTAAATAGGCACCTCGAACCAATTTAAAGCCCAATTTAAATTTTTGCGCCTTGGCCAGACTGTGCAATTCTTTGAGTTGATCCAAACGGTCCCATCGATAGGCTTGAAGTGTATTAAAAACGACAACGCTATCCTTGTTGTAAATTTTCATAAGGTCCAAAACAAACCCATCCACGGCGGATTGCATCCAACTTTCCTCAGCATCTACTAGCACTGCAATATTATTGATTTTTGCATGCTTACATATGCTGTGAAATCGTTTTTGAATTTTGGACCACTCCTTAATTTCTTCTTTCGTTAATGGAAGTGAATTGCTTATCTTTTCATAAATTTTAAATCGACCTACTCCACTGGGCTTAAAAACTGTAAATGGCATGGCTTTTTTTTGTGCAGCGAAATCAATCAGTTCTAAAGTTTTAGCAACGACAGAATCAAATTGGATATCGTCTTGTTTGCCTTCAACGGAGTAATCTAAAATACTACAGACATTGCTGCGATACATCATATCAATTTTGGGCATACAATCCAAAGCATTGACTCCCCCACAAAAATGATCAAAAACGGTAGAACGAATTAAACCCTCCACGGGAAGCCTGGTTTTAAGAGCAAAATTAGTTGCAGCGGTCCCAATGCGAACCAAGGGTTGATTGGAAATCATTTTAAATAAAAAATAGGCGCGTTCCAACTCAGAATCTGTTTTGAGTTGAAATGCAACTTTTGTATTGTTAAAATCTAATTGCGCAACAGACATAATTATTGACAGGTTCAAAATGTTCAATTCAAAATTA
>PBQM01000054.1 GCA_002725015.1 Flavobacteriaceae bacterium
ACCCAACAGACGAAAATTTTTCCTCAGCTGAACAGGACATTGAAAAGGCTTTAAGGCCATTGACCTTTGAGGACTTTTCGGGTCAAGAACAAGTACTGGAAAACCTTCAAATTTTTGTCAAAGCAGCGGTTGAAAGAGAAGAGGCATTAGATCACACGCTTTTCCATGGACCCCCAGGACTGGGCAAAACAACTTTAGCACATATTTTAGCAAACGAACTCAGTGTGGGTATTAAAGTTACCTCTGGGCCGGTTTTAGACAAGCCCGGAGACCTTGCGGGTTTACTGACCAATTTAGAGACGCGCGATGTTTTGTTTATAGACGAAATACACCGTTTAAGCCCCATTGTAGAGGAATATTTATATTCTGCCATGGAGGATTATAAGATTGACATTATGATTGAATCGGGGCCGAATGCTCGCACAGTTCAAATCAATCTCAACCCCTTCACTCTGGTGGGGGCGACCACCCGATCGGGACTGCTTACCGCTCCGATGCGTGCCCGTTTTGGCATCAGTAGCCGATTGGAATATTATTCAACAGAACTGCTGTCATCCATCGTACAACGCAGCGCACAAATTTTAAAGGTTCCAATAAGTTTTGAAGCGGCCATAGAAATTGCTGGACGCAGCCGGGGAACGCCGAGAATTGCCAATGCCTTGCTCAGACGTGTTCGAGATTTTGCCCAAATTAAAGGCAATGGAAATATCGATATTGAGATCGCCAAATTTGGCTTAAAAGCTCTCAATGTAGACGCCCATGGTTTAGACGATATGGACAATAAAATATTGACAACAATTATTGATAAATTTAAAGGAGGTCCTGTTGGAATTACCACCATAGCAACGGCCGTAAGCGAAAGCCCTGAGACTATCGAAGAGGTTTACGAGCCCTTCCTCATCCAGCAAGGCTTTATCATGCGCACACCCAGAGGCCGTGAAGTCACAGAATTGGCCTATAAACACCTCGGTCGTCAAAGAGGGGATTATCAAAAAGGTTTGTTTTAGGCATGTCAAACAAAGAGCAGTATGCTAAAATTATCAAAGCTGAGGCCAAGCGCCTTGGGTTTTTATCCTGCGGAATCAGCAAAGCAGAATTTTTGGAAGAAGAGGCCCCACGGCTAGAGCGCTGGTTGCACAACAATATGCATGGCAATATGCATTATATGGAAAATCATTTTGACAAGCGTCTAGATCCAACCTTATTGGTTGAAGGTTCAAAAAGTGTCATTTCACTCACCTATAATTACTATACAGATGCTGTGCAACAAGACCCTGATGCCCCTAAAATAAGCAAATATGCATATGGAGTGGATTACCACTATGTCATCAAAGATAAATTAAACCAACTTCTGGAATATATCAAAGACGAAATTGGTGATGTTCACGGCCGTGCCTTTGTAGATTCTGCACCCATTATGGAAAAAGCCTGGGCCAAAAAATCAGGGCTGGGCTGGATTGGTAAGCACAGTAATTTAATAACTCAAAAAGTGGGCTCCTACTACTTTATAGCAGAGCTTATAGTCGATTTAGACTTGGAGGTTGATCATGCGGTCACTGACCATTGTGGCAGTTGTACAGCTTGTATCGATGCCTGTCCCACACAGGCCATTACCGAACCCTACAAAGTGGATGGCAGCAAGTGCATTTCTTATTTTACCATCGAGTTAAAGGAGAACATTCCCAGTGAAATGAAGGGACAGCTTGACCACTGGATGTTTGGTTGCGATGTTTGCCAAGAGGTCTGTCCTTGGAACCGTTTTTCCAAAAACCACAGTGAACCCCTTTTTAATCCCAACCCCAAACTGCTGTCTATGTCAAAAAAAGATTGGGAAGAAATTACTCAAGAGACCTTTAACAAGGTCTTTAAAAAGTCCGCTGTAAAAAGAACTAAATACAGTGGTTTGAAGCGAAATGTTAGATTTTTAAATGAATAAGCACTATTTTCTCATGCGACATTTACACCTAAGTTTGTATCTTTAATAACTAAAATTTTATTATGTCAAAACGCACAAGACATGAGTTGGAAGCTTTGGCCTATCACGCCAAGCCCAACCCTGGAAAAATTCAAGTCGTTCCCACAAAAAAATATGCCACCCAGCGCGATTTGTCCTTGGCATATTCGCCTGGGGTTGCAGCCCCTTGTCTTGAGATTCAAAAAAATCCATCTGAAGCCTACAAATATACCTCCAAAGGAAATTTGGTAGCGGTAATCTCCAATGGAACTGCTGTTTTAGGTCTTGGAAATATAGGCCCTGAAGCCTCAAAACCAGTGATGGAAGGCAAAGGCTTACTGTTTAAGATCTTTGCAGACATAGATGTCTTTGATATTGAAGTGGACACCGAAGACATCGATGCATTTATTGAGACTGTTAAAAATATAGCCCCGACTTTTGGTGGGATTAATTTAGAAGACATCAAAGCACCAGAAGCTTTTGAAATTGAACGACGTCTAAAAGAAGAGTTAAACATTCCAGTGATGCACGACGATCAACACGGCACTGCTATCATATCTGCCGCGGCGCTTTTAAATGCTCTTGAATTGGCTGAAAAGAAAATTGAAGAAGTTCAAATTGTTGTGAGTGGCGCCGGGGCGGCTGCAATTTCATGTACTCGCCTTTACAGATCCTTTGGTGCCAAATGCGAAAATATAGTGATGTTAGACAGCAAGGGCGTGATTCGTCAAGACCGAGAAAATTTAAGTGTCCAAAAGGCGGAATTTGCTACCGCAAAAAAAATAGATTCACTCGACCAAGCAATGGTCGGAGCGGATGTTTTTATAGGCTTGTCAATTTCTGATTTGGTGACTCCAAAAATGCTGAAATCCATGGCTGCAAAACCCATTGTATTTGCCATGGCCAATCCTGACCCAGAAATCAAATATAATTTAGCTGTAAAGACCAGAGATGATATCATTATGGCGACGGGTCGCAGTGACAACCCCAACCAAGTGAACAACGTATTGGGGTTCCCTTTTATTTTTCGTGGTGCGCTTGACGTTAGAGCTACCACGATTAATGAAGCGATGAAAAAAGCTGCTGTTGTCGCATTGGCAGAACTGGCCAAAGAACCAGTCCCTGAACAAGTCAATATTGCCTACGGAGAAATGCGCATCGCTTTTGGTAGTGACTACATCATCCCCAAGCCCTTTGATCCGCGGCTGATTGCAAAAATACCTCCAGCAGTTGCCAAAGCAGCCATGGAAAGTGGCGTGGCACAATCCCCCATTTTAGATTGGGAAAAATATGAGGAAAAGTTATTAGACCGCATGAATGCTGACAATAAAATTGTGCGCTTATTATTTGACCGTGCCAAATCGAATCCCAAGCGGGTGGTCTTTGCTGAGGCCGATCAATTAGACGTTCTAAAAGCAGCTCAAATTGTTTATGAAGAGGGCATTGCCCAGCCAATCTTATTGGGCAATAAAAAGCAAATTGAAGCTTTAAAAAGTGAACTTGAGTTTGATGCCAATGTACCCATTATTGACCCCAAAGATGAGGTCCATGTCGATCAAAAGAACAAATACGGAGCGGTGTTTTGGAAGCAACAAGGCCGTCGTGGACAAACACTTTTTTCGGCTCAAAAACTCATGCGAGAGCGAAATTACTTCGCAGCCATGATGGTCAACGAAGGGGATGCGGACGCCTTAATAACAGGCTATTCAAGGAATTACCCCTCCATTGTAAAACCGATGCTGGATTTGATTGGTCTGGCACCAGGGTCCACTAGGATTGCAACGACCAATGTAATGATTACCCAGCGCGGGCCTATGTTTTTAAGCGATACAGCCATTAATATCAACCCAACTGCTCACGATTTAATTAAAATCACACAAATGACTTCAGGGGTTATGAAAATGTTTGGGATCAAGCCTGTTATGGCCATGTTGTCGTATTCAAATTTCGGATCTTCCAAAGACCATACCGCTACCAAAGTTAGGGAAGCTGTTGCTTATTTACACCGCCGCCATCCCGACTTATCAGTAGATGGAGAATTGCAAACAGACTTTGCCCTAAACAGTGAAATGCTCAAGTCTAATTTTCCTTTTTCAAAACTCGCCAATAAAAAAGTAAATGCTTTGATATTTCCAAATTTAGAATCGGCTAACATCACATATAAACTACTCAAAGAACTCAACAAGGCCGAGTCCATTGGCCCCATTATGATGGGACTTAAAAAACCTGTACACATCATACAGTTTGGTGCCAGCGTAGATGAAATTGTCAATATGACTGCAGTGGCGGTGATCGATGCCCAACAAAAAGGAAAACTATAAAACATTAACCCTTTGATTTTCATATAAAAATGTATGATAATTTTAGTACATTTGGGATTCTAACATCTAAAAAATGATTACGCACATAAGAGGAAGATTGGTTGAAAAGTCGCCTACAGCAGTAGTGATCGATTGCAATGGAGTGGGTTATTTTATTCACATCTCTCTGCACACTTTTTCTCAACTGAAAGATGACGAATCGATCAAGCTTTTAACGCATTTACAAATAAAAGAAGATGCACATCAACTTTATGGTTTTGCAACGGTGATGGAGCGTGAAATTTTTAGGCTCTTGATTTCTGTCAGCGGAATAGGTACCAATACGGCCAGAACCATGTTGTCCTCATTGACTCCAAAACAAATAAGAGAGGGTATCGCTGCAGAGGATGTAGCCTTGATTCAATCGGTTAAGGGTATTGGATTAAAAACAGCCCAGCGTGTCATTATTGATTTAAAGGATAAGATTTTAAAAATATATGATATTGATGAAACTCTCCTCATTTCAGACAATACAAATAAGGATGAAGCGTTATCTGCACTGGAGGTCTTGGGATTTGCTAAGAAAAACAGTGAGCGTGTGGTTGTTAAAATAATCAGCAATAACCCCGACGCCTCGGTGGAGCTGATCATTAAGGAAGCTCTGAAAAACCTTTAAACATTGAAAATTATTACTTCAAAATTAATTTTGAAACCCTGCTGCATTTTTGCAATTATTTACAGTCTGGGATTTACAGCTTGGGGGCAACAGAATCCAATTGTTAGAGATTCTACTTCCACTACATTTTCTTTTAGAGATTTAGACATTCCCAACCCGTCTACTGTTGTAAGTATGTATACCTATGACCCCAATACAAATCGCTATTATTACACATCAAAAATAGGTGAGTTTAATATAAATTACCCTGTTATATTAACTCCAGCAGAATTTCAAGAACTGATTAAAAAGGAAAGTTTAAAAGCTTACTACAAAGAAAAAATTGATGCCTATAAAGGCTTAAAAGACGGAGATGCTGTGGCTGCAAAGAATCTAATTCCCGATCTCTATGTGAACTCCAAATTTTTTGAAACAATTTTTGGTGGGAATGTTATTTCTGTGGTGCCTCAAGGATCTGTTGAAATGGATCTTGGTGTGATGTTTACAAAGCAAGAAAATCCTTCATTTTCACCCAGAAATCAAAGCAACTTAACTTTTGATTTTGATCAGCGCATAAGTCTAAGCTTAATGGGTAAGGTCGGGACACGGCTACAGGTGAATGCGAATTATGACACTCAATCGACCTTTGGTTTTCAAAATATTTTTAAAATTGATTATGACCCTACTCTTGGTGGAGGAGAGGATAATATTCTGCAAAAGTTAGAGATTGGAAATGTCAATATGCCTTTAAATAGTTCCTTAATTAACGGTGCTCAAAGTTTATTTGGAGTTAAAGCGGAATTACAATTTGGGAAAACGCGCATTACCGGTGTGTTTTCAGAACAGCAATCAGAAACGCGAAGCATTGTGGCCCAGGGGGGAGGGACTCTTCAAGATTTTGAATTCTTTGGCTTGGATTACGATGAAAATAGACACTTTTTCTTAGGCCATTATTTCAGAGAGCACTACGATGAGGCTTTGGCAAATTATCCTTTTATTAATTCTCAGGTTCAGATTACTAGAATTGAGGTCTGGGTTACAAACCGTACCAATCAGACTCAAAACATTAGAAATATTGTAGCCGTTCAAGATCTTGGAGAATCTTCACGAATTGGTCTGGCTACGGTTCCTAATAATTTTGTTCCCCCTAACATTCCTGCTGATGCATATACCAACAATGCAAACAACGCCTTTGACCCTTTGAACATCGGCGGTTCAGGTTCATTACTAACGGATGCTATAAGAGACATTGCAACAATTGAATCGGGTTTTTTAGCTGCTGGTGTCAATGAAGGCTTTGATTATGGAAAACTTGAAAACGCAAGAAAACTAAATCAAGGCAGTGAGTACACTCTCGATACACAGCTGGGTTATATTTCCCTAAATCAGCGTTTACAAAATGATGAGGTGTTGGCAGTGGCTTACCAATATACTGTTGGAGGCACAGTTTATCAGGTTGGAGAATTTGCTAATGACGGGGTCAATGCCACCGATGTCAACACAGACAGCAACACTGGGAATCAAGTTGTAAGCAATCAGAGTTTGGTTTTAAAGATGTTAAAAAGTGCGGTGACAAATGTCGATCAACCCATTTGGGATTTGATGATGAAAAACGTTTATAACACCGGAGCTTATCAATTGTCACAAGAGAATTTTAAATTGAATATTTTTTACAATGAAACATCTTCTTTAAATTATATCACTGCTGTGGCAGGGACCCCTTTTCCGGCTCCTTTTGGAAATACAGACCCCATCAATGAAACGCCTTTGATTCGACTTTTTAATTTTGACCGTCTCAATTTTAACAACGACCCACAAAATAAAGGGGATGGTTTTTTTGACTTTGTTCCCGGAATTACAGTGGTCCCTCAGAATGGTAAAATCATTTTCACCAAAGTAGAACCCTTTGGGAATTATTTATTTGAGACCTTGCGGCTGGACACTTCTGAAACCTACGAAGGTGATGAGGCCATCCCGGGCAATTACAATGCGAATCAATCCAAATACGTTTACAGAAGCTTGTACAGTAGCACCAAAACAGCAGCGCTACAAGACAGCGAAAAAAATAAATTCCAAATTCGCGGTCGCTACAAATCAACAGGCGGAAGCGGCATTCCAATTGGTGCTTACAATGTCCCTAGAGGCTCAGTAAAAGTTACTGCTGGTGGTCGTGTTCTTGTAGAAGGAGTGGATTATACAGTCAATTACCAAATTGGAACGGTTCAAATTTTAGACCCCTCTTTACAAGCTTCTAATGTGCCCATCCAAGTTTCCGTGGAAAACAATGCCGTTTTTGGTCAACAAACCAAACGATTTTCTGGGTTTAATGTAGAGCATCAATTCAATGAAAATTTTGTCATTGGAGGGACTCTTTTGAATTTAAACGAAAGGCCCATTACTCAAAAGGCCAATTATGGGACAGAGCCCATAAACAACACTATTTTTGGTTTAAATGGAAACTATTCCACAGAAGTGCCCTTTTTAACAAGAATGGCCAATAAGCTAACCAATATTGACAGCGATGTGAACTCCAACGTATCGGTTCGAGGTGAGTTTGCTTATTTAAAACCTGGAGCCCCCAAGGGGACTGACTTTAACAGTGAGGTTACATCTTATATTGATGATTTTGAGGGCACTCAAAATGGCATCAGTTTATTGAGCCCACAAGCTTGGTTTTTATCTAGCAGACCCAAAGGCCTTGGCCGCGTTTATTCTCAGGGGAATGAAGATATTAATGGTTACCAAAATGGTTTTGACCGCGCTTTGTTAAACTGGTATACCGTGGACCCCATTTTTTACAGCTCTCAGCGCCCTGGAAGCATTGACGATGATGACGTTTCTAATTTATATACAAGGCGGATTTTTATTGACGAGCTGTTTCCAGAAGTGGACTTGGTAACGGGGCAATATACCGTCATCAATTCCCTAGACCTTGTTTATAGACCAACAGAACGGGGCCCCTACAATTACCAGCCGAACGCCGCAGATGGGATTTTGGACAACCCTCTTAACAGTTGGGCGGGAATTACCAGACAATTGACCTCCACAGATTTTGAACAATCCAATGTTGAATATATCGAGTTTTGGCTGATGGACCCTTTTATTGACAATCCCTCTAACCCTGGTGGGACCTTGGTTTTGAATTTGGGAAATATTTCAGAAGACGTCATTAAAGACGGGAAAAAACAATACGAAAACGGTCTTCCAGACGACGGGGATATCAGTCTTCTCCCACAAACTGCGTGGGGGTCTGTAACCCCACAAAATCAATCTTTAATTTATGCCTTTTCATCTCAGGGCCAACAGCGGAACAATCAAGATGTTGGGCTGGATGGTTATGATGATAGCGAGGAAGCCAATCCTAACGATTCTCGATTCTCTCCTTTTTCTGCTTTGGCTGATCCAGCCAACGACAATTACACCTACTACCTCAATACCGAAGGTGATATTTTTGACAGGTATAAATATTACAATGGATTGGAGGGAAATTCTCCGGACGTTTTTACTGAAACCAATCGCGGGTCTACCACTCAGCCGGATGTTGAGGACATCAACAGGGACAATACCATGAATACCATTGACAGTTATTACGAGTATGAAATGGAAATCAATACAGCATCACTTAACAATGTCAACAACCCCTATATTGTAGATCGAAAGACAGTATCCAACATCACATTGCCAAACGGCGCCCCTTCAGGAAATATCAACTGGTATCAATTTAGAATTCCACTCACCGCTTATTCAAATGCCATTGGGGGTATCTCTGATTTTAGATCCATTCGCTTTACAAGATTGTATTTACAAGATTTTACCCAAACGACTGTGTTCAGGTTTGGCACCTTTGACTTGGTTCGAAGCGATTGGAGGCGTTTTCAACAATCTTTGGATGAGGACTCAAATGCTGCTACACTGCTAGAACCAACGGCATTTAGTGTTGGAATTGTGGGGATTCAAGAAAACGACGGTAGTTATATATCTCCCCCCAGTGTTCAGCGCGAACAACTCAATAACAATAACAATATCATAAGACAAAACGAACAATCGCTTGTGGTCGATGTCTGTGATTTAGAATCCGAGGACGCAAGAGCGGTATTTAAAAACATCAATGTTGACATGCGGCAGTATAAAAAAATTAAAATGTTTATCCATGCAGAAGATGGAGAAGCCGATAGTTTTGAACAAGGAGACTTGGTTGCTTTTGTCCGCATGGGGAACGATTTTACGGAAAATTATTACCAATTAGAGATACCCCTCAGAAAGTCATCTGGCGCTGTGGGAGCTTCGGAATCTGAGGTTTGGCCAGAGTACAATGAGCTCAATATCCCCTTAGAATTGCTGGAAAAGATAAAATCTTTTGGAATCAATCAAGGGACTTTAACCAATGAAGATCCTACTTTTTATAACGTGATTGATGGAGCATTACAAGAGACACCAGTAGGAGAGTTTACTCCTTTTTCCTTGGGGGTTAACTCCACCCAGACGGAATCTCCTTTTGAGCAGCGAATTGCAATTAAGGGAAATCCAAACTTTGGAGATATTCGCACCTTGATGATTGGTCTTAAAAATATTGGTGCCTCAGACTTGTGTGCAGAAGTTTGGTTTAACGAACTCCGCATTGCGGACATGGACAACGAAGGTGGATGGGCGGCGATTATGAGCATGGATTCTAATATTGCTGATTTTATGAATATCAATGCGAATTTAAAACGCAGCACAACAGGATTTGGAAATTTGGATCAGGGTCCTAATGAACGCAGCCGCGAAGATCTAAAGCAATACGATGTGGTCACCAATATGAATATAGGTCAATTGCTGCCAAAAAAATGGGGCCTACAAATTCCATTTAATTACGGACAGACTGAAACACTGATCACACCAGAATACGACCAACAGTATAAGGATTTGAAATTACAAAGTCGTTTAGATGCCGCTCAGTCTAGCGAAGAAAGAGACCGAATATTATCACAATCCGAAGATTATACCAAGCGGCAAAGCATCAATTTTATTGGCGTAAAAAAACAGCGGACAACCGATGCCAAGCCCAGAGTTTACGATCTTGAAAATTTAACCTTAAATTACTCTTACAATGAGATGCAGCACCGCGATTTTGAGATCCAAGAATCTTTGGATCAAAATGTACGGGCGGGTGCCAATTACAGTTACAGTTTTCAGCCTTTAAATTTTGAACCCTTCCGAAACAGCGATTCTTTATTCAAAGGCAAGTATTGGAAACTTTTAAAAGAATTCAATTTGAATTTATTGCCCTCAAGCTTAAATATCAATACAGACATCATTCGGCAATTTAACAGTCAAAAGTTTAGAGATGCTGAATTGGGGGCTAGCAATATTACAGTGGATGAATTAATTCGAAGAAATTACACCTTTGATCTACAATACACCATCAATTATCAACTTACCAATGCTTTGGGGTTAAACTTCACCTCTTCAAACAATCACATTGTCCGAAATTATTTCATCAACGATGATTTGAGTGGCGATCAGGATCCCAACTTAGATATTTGGGACCGCTTTTTTGATTTTGGCGATCCCAATCGCCACACCCAACAATTGGGGGTTAATTATCAATTGCCCATTGATAAAATCCCAACGTTTAATTTTATCAAAGCAAATTATTCCTACACAGGAGATTTTCAATGGAATAAAGGGTCTGATTTATTTGGAAATCTCAGCATTGACGGACAAACTTATGATTTGGGAAATTCCATTTCCAATGCCAATCAACACAATTTCAATAGCAACTTAGACATGCGCAAATTGTACCGATATATCGGGCTAAAAAAATCAAGTTCTAAGCGCAGCCCAAGAACTCAATCCAATAGATCAGGATTTGATTTAAATACAGCTTCAAGCCCTCGTAAAAAAACCAAATCCAAGTCAAAGTTGAAGGATTTTGGAATCGGTTTATTGACCAGTATCAACAGAATGCAATTTAACTACGCTGAGAGTAACAGTTCTTTCTTACCGGGATACTTGCCGACACCTGGCTTTATCGGCACTTTAAAACCCACGTTGGGTTATACTTTGGGGAGCCAGCGCGATGTCCGTCACATTGCGGCTCAAAATGGTTGGCTTACAACTTTTGATCAGTTCAATCAACAATACACTGAAACATACAACCAAAATTTAGATTATGCCATCAATACAGAGCCGATACCAGACTTAAAAATTGATTTCACAGGGGGGAAAACTTATGCGACTAATTTTACAGAGAACTTCAACACCACTGATTTTGATGGTGATGGCCTGAGCGACACATATAATTCATTGATTCAAAACACTTTTGGGAATTTCAATATTTCCACTTCCCTTATACGTACGGCCTTCAGTAAAAGCGATGAACTGGGTTCTGCCTCATTTGATGAATTTAAAAACAACCGTTTGATTGTCGCCAACCGCTTGGCTAATAATTTTTATGGACCCAATACCTACAGTGTAGATGCTGAGGGCTATCCCTTGGGTTTTGGAAAAAACAGTCAAGCTGTTCTGTTGCCGGCTTTTCTCTCTGCCTACTCGGGTCAAAAAGCGGATAAAATAAGTCTAAATGCTTTTAGAGACATCCCCATTCCCAACTGGACTTTAAAGTATACGGGCCTTATGCGCAACAAATGGTTTAAAAAACACTTTAGACGTTTTTCAGTGACTCATGGCTACAGAGCCTCCTACACCATCAATCAATTTAGGACCAATTTAGACTACCAGGCTGCAGACCCAACATTGGATTATTCTGCTCAGAGTGCTGATGTCTTGGACCAGTCTGGTAATTTTAAAGCCCAGACTTTGTACAGTAACGTCAACTTGGTTGAACAATTTAGCCCTTTGGTCAAATTGGATTTTGAAATGCAAAATTCTGTTAAACTTTCGGCGGAAATTAAAAAAGATCGTAGTTTGTCCTTGAGTTTTGACAACAACCTATTAACCGAGATTCAAGGTTACGAGTATATTCTTGGTTTGGGTTATCGGATTAAAGATTTAAGAGTTCGATCCAAGCTTGCAGGCCCCAAAAAAATTATAAAAAGTGATTTAAATATGAAGGCCGACTTATCAGTTAGAAATAATAAAACAATCATCCGCTATTTGGATCTAGACAACAACCAAGTCAGTGCTGGACAAACCATTTGGAGTTTAAAATATGCCGCGGATTATGCATTCAGTAATAATTTGACTGCTATTTTTTATTTTGACTACGCCTTTTCGGAGTATGCCATATCCACCGCTTTTCCCCAAACAGCCATACGCTCTGGATTTACCTTGCGCTATAACTTTGGAAACTAATTTTAAATAAAACAGAAAAATATGAATATCCCAGAGGAATTAAAATATACCAAAGATCACGAATGGGTTCGGGTTGAAGGCGATGTACTTACCATTGGAATCACAGATTTTGCTCAAAGTGAATTGGGCGATATTGTCTATGTTGAAGTTGACACATTAGACGAGACCTTGGGAGCTGAAGAGGTTTTCGGTACTGTTGAAGCCGTTAAAACAGTTTCAGATTTATTCCTTCCAGTGGCTGGAGAAATCATTGAATTTAACGAGGCGCTTGAAGAGGCTCCTGAACAAGTTAATGACGATCCTTATGGACAAGGTTGGATGATCAAGCTTAGATGTGAAGATTTTTCTGCACTAGAAACTTTGCTAGATGCACAAGCCTATAAAGCATTGATTGGTGGCTAAAAAAAATCTATTGACAACAGCCGGCGTGGGTTATATAATTTTACTCGCTTATGGCAGTCTTTTTAATACAAAAGATCTAGTAGAAATTAATTTTAAATTTCATGACAAGCTCATTCACTTCGCAGCCTATGCGCTACTTTGCCTGGTTGTATATGTCATTTTTAAAATTTATGCTGTTAAAAGCAGTTTAAGAACCGCTGTTTTATTTTCAATAATCTTTGGTACGGTTATTGAAGTTTTACAAATGACCCTAACTTCCTACAGAGCATTTGACTTTTACGATATCGCCGCCAATACTGCAGGAATTTTTATAATGGCCTGTGCCATTCACACAAAAAAAGCGTTTATAATTAATAAATTAGAAACGTTTATGTAGTTTTATAATTTTTATTTAATTTAACCTCGCAGAAAAACATACCCAATGGAATCTAAAAAAAACCCAAAAGCAGACGTCAGTAGAAATGGTTCTATCTATTTCGCTGTTGGCTTGGCCTTGATGCTGTTTTTAACATACTCGTCCCTTAACTATAAGACCTATGACAAGTCTGATATTGACATAGGGAAGTTAAATCTCGATGATGAATTGGATGAGGAAATTCCCATCATTGAACAAATAATTCCCCCACCACCTCCACCACCTCCACCAGCAGCTCCAGAAGTTATTGAAGTGGTTGAAGATGAGGAAGAGGTGGAAGAAACCGTAATTGAATCCACTGAAACTGATCAAGAAGAAGAAATTGAAGTGGAAGAGATTGAAGTCGAAGAGGTTTATGAGGATGTTGAGGTCCCTTTTGCAGTGATTGAAAACGTACCAGAATATCCCGGTTGTGAACGGGGTACAAATGCAGAAAAAAGAAAGTGTATGTCTGATAAAATTGCCAAATTTGTTCAGCGTAAATTCAATACAGACTTGGCCGGAGACTTAGGATTATCTGGAAGACAACGGATCAGTGTCATTTTTAAAATTGACAAAAATGGAAACGTTACTGGCGTGCGTTCAAGAGCACCACATCCCAGACTGGAAAAAGAAGCTGCACGAGTCATCAATATGCTGCCCAAAATGAAGCCAGGGCGACAAAGAGGAAAAGCGGTAACTGTACCCTATTCTTTGCCCATTACATTCCAAGTGCAAGATTAAACTCTGTTGTTAATAACTGATAAAAAATCCCGCTATTGGCGGGATTTTTATTTTAAATAGAGGTAGTTTTTGTCGTAATCAATCACTGCTTTGCCCTTTTTTAGAATGTCGGCGCCTATAATACCGTCTACTTTCGTCAACTTAGCAGCTGAAAAAGCAGCATTGATAGGCGATAAATCAATGCTGGCAATAGGACATTTTTTAGAGACCCAACGGCCAATGGTCAGTTGGTTGTTTTTAGAGATCTGTGCTTCAATTTGCTCAGGCCCTGCGCCCTGCGCCTTAATTTTTTGAGTCCTTATTTTTAATTTAAATTTTTCAATAGCAAATTGAGAAACAAAAGTGGTTGAGGCCCCAGTATCTATTATAAACCACCCTTTAACGCTGTTTATTTTCGCTAGAACTTTATAGTGGTTACTATGGATGAAATGGAGTTTAACTTTTTTAAAATCTCGTTTGTTTAGAAAGTCTTTTAAAGTGTTGCTGTTTATCAAGGCCTGTTATTTTTAACAAAGATAGCATACAAATCAGTATTTTTGTCATATGATTTTGACCGACACACATACACATCTTTACAGCGAGGCTTTTGAAGCCGACAGGGATGCTGTGATTGAAAGGGCTTTGAAAGCTGGAATCTCACGGTTTTTTCTACCTGCAATAGACGCCAGCTATAGCGAAAGTATGTATGCTTTGCAGCGGCAATACCCCCAACATATTCATCTGATGGCGGGGCTTCACCCCACCCATGTCAAAGAAAATTACAAAGAAGAATTAAAACATATATCAGCGGCTCTTAAAATTCGAAAATTCGTAGCGATTGGTGAAATTGGAATCGATTTGCATTGGGATAAAACGACGCTCAAAGATCAACAAGATGCCTTTCGTTTTCAGATTCAATTGGCCAAACACTATAAGTTGCCCATTGTGATTCACTGTCGGGAAGCCTTTGATGAAGTTTTTGAAATTTTAGAGACCGAAAAGTCCAGTGATTTATTTGGTATCTTTCATTGTTTTACAGGGACTCTGGAACAAGCAAACAAAGCCATCTCCTACAATATGAAGCTTGGAATCGGCGGGGTGGTCACTTTTAAAAATGGAAAGATTGATCAATTTTTATCTCAAATTGATTTGTCTGACATCGTTTTGGAAACGGATGCCCCTTATTTATCCCCAGTGCCCTATAGGGGCAAACGAAACGAAAGTGTTTACTTGCTCAAGGTTTTGGAGAAAGTGGCAGATATTTACGCCTTGGAAAAGGAGAAAGTCGCCGAGATTACGACCAAAAACGCATTGGATATTTTTAAAACAGTTTAAATGATTCCTAAAATATTACTGATTTACACTGGCGGAACCATTGGGATGGCCAAGGCAGCAAATAAAGAGATGCTTCAGCCTTTTGACTTTCAAAGTCTGCTCAAAAATATCCCAGAACTTCAACTTCTAAATTGTGAAATTGAAACCCTGTCTTTTAATAACCCCATTGATTCCTCCAATATGGACACCAAGCATTGGGCTTTTTTGGCAGAGATTATAGACAGTCATTACAAAACTCACCAAGGCTTTGTGGTGCTCCATGGCAGTGACACCATGAGCTATTCTGCTTCTGCACTTAGTTTTATGCTTGAAAACTTAAGCAAGCCCGTAATTTTCACAGGATCTCAATTGCCTATTGGGGATTTGCGAACGGACGCCAAGGAAAACCTTATTACTGCCATTCAGTTGGCCAGCTTACAACACCAAAACAGGCCTCTCATTAAAGAAGTGTGTTTGTACTTTGAATACAAATTGTATAGAGGGAATAGAACCACAAAAATCAATACAGATCACTTCAAAGCTTTTGCATCCAAGAATTTCCCACCCCTTGTTACATCTGGTGTGGAGTTAAAGATACGGCAGCAGCTGTTGTTAAAACCCACACTCGATAAGGGCTTAAATGTTTATACCAATTTAAGTACAGATGTGGTGCTTGTTAAATTATTTCCTGGCCTACAAGCCTCAACGCTGTCCTCCATATTGGAAACTCCCAATCTCAAAGGAGTTCTTTTGGAAACCTACGGTTCTGGAAATGCTTCCACTGCAGATTGGTTTTTAACACTTTTAGAAAAAGCAATTTCCAAAGGCATATATATTGTTAACACCACCCAGTGTTCTGGCGGCAGCGTCCATATGGGACAATACGAAACAAGCCAAAAATTGCGAGATTTAGGCGTCATTTCGGCAAATGACATGACCACTGAAGCGGCCATCACAAAAATGATGTTTTTACTGGGCTCCCATCAAACTAAAGATTTTAAATTGGCCTTTGAAACTTCAATTAGAGGTGAATTGACCAAAAATTAAAAGATTTTTACTTTCAGAAGTAAACTATTTTTTATTTATTTGACGTCCTTTAAGAAGTTTAATTAGAGAGGTGGCCGAGTGGTCGAAGGCGCACGCCTGGAAAGTGTGTATACGCCAAAAGCGTATCGAGGGTTCGAATCCCTTCCTCTCTGC
>PBQM01000055.1 GCA_002725015.1 Flavobacteriaceae bacterium
ATCCAATGGTGGGTACTTAGCATGTTATTTTCAAATGAAGAGAGGCTAACAGGAGTTAAAATCCTCAGAAATTAAGTACTCTACAAGAGTATTTCCTTTTGATTTCAATTCAAAGCACTAGACTTGGCTTCCAAGTCTCCCCAAGACTCTAGGTAATGTGGCGCTGCGCCAACGTATTGTGTTTTGGAGGCTGTTTCATCATTTTTCATTGAAAAGCACACTGATAAAACTGTTTTCTTAAGTCCTTCTACAAATGCTGAAGCATTGGGAAGTGTATAAACTGGGTTGACACCCGCCATGATCACAGCCCCGACATTGCCAGAGTTCATATCTTTTAGGAGTTTTGAAACGGCCTTGTCATCCCCTTGGCGGGTCAGCACAAGGGTCTCTGGGTCAAAAGAATTACTCTTGATTAATGCATTGATTTCTAAAACCAAGCCTTGAGCATTTAAATCTTGGATCCCTGTTAATACAACGGCGTTGGCGCCGGCTTTGGAAACTTCCTTGGCAGCGGCATCTACTGCAGCTTCAATGGCAGCGGGCAAGGTCACATTGACAGAAGTGCCGCTTAATTTACCATAGAGCCTGGCCAAGGCTAATTTTTGCTGCGAGGGTTTGAGCGGTATGCGCAGGTCTGCGTTGGCACCAGAAAGAGACATATTGGACTCAAACTGAATGTGACGCGACATGGCTCCATTTTTTGGAACACGGGCTTTTGCATAGGCTGAGTCAAAGCCACCTCCTTGCCAATCTCCCAGAAAATCAGCGCCAAAAGAGACAATGGTTTTTGCTTTGGAAAAATCGTAATTTGCAAGTCCTCTTCTTCCATACTTTGCCTGATAAGCGTCTGCTGCGACAGATTCAGAGATCGCGTCATAGACGATATGCTCAACGTTTTTATATTTCTTTTTAAAGTCCGAAATTAGTTTTGAGGTAGTCGGGCTTGCAAAGGTTTGGGTCAGCAAAACAATGGCTTTGTTTTGGTCTTGAACCGCTTCCAGTTTTTGGCCCATCTCCTTGTAAAACGCATCCCAAGAAATACGCTCCCCGTCTTTAAGCGGGCCTGAAAGGCGTTGATTGTCATAAAGATCTAGAACAGAAGCTTGAACTCTGGCGTTGGTAGTTCCGTTTTCCCCTGCCAAAGAGTTACACTCAATTTTAATAGGACGGCCTTCTCTAGTTTTGATCAAAAGACTGGCAAAATCATATCCATTTGCAATGGCTGTTGCATAATAATTGGCAACGCCAGGAATGATTTGTTCGGGTTGTACTACATAGGGTATAGATTTTATGACCGGACCTTCACAGGCTGCCAAAGAGGCCGCAGCAGTACTAAAACCAACATATTTTAAAAAATCACGGCGTGTGGTAGATGAGGATTCTAAAGTGTCTTTATCACCTAAAAACTCATCTACGGGAATCTCCTGAATAAATTCCTTGTGCTTCAAAGATGTAACAGCCGCCTCATGACCTGGGCTAAGCTCCTCCACATTTTTCCAGTATTTTTTATTTGATGACATAGGTCTCTGTTACTTTATAATCATTTTAATAATGGCATTTCCCACATTCTAAACCACCCATTTGAGCCGCTGTTAATTTATCAACACCATATTTTTTTGACAGTGCTTCGTGAATCTTTTCATAATAGCCGTTGTCTTCAACTTTCACATTTGTTTCTCTATGACAATTGATACACCAACCCATAGTCAGTGGTGAGTGCTGGTACATAATCTCCATTTCTTCCACTGGCCCGTGACAAGTTTGACACTCAACCCCCGCAACAGTCACGTGTTGTGAATGGTTAAAATATGCAAAATCAGGTAAATTGTGAATCCGAATCCATTTGACTGGATTGGTCTTACCAGTGTATTGTTGCTCGGCATCATCCCAGCCCACAGCCTTGTAAAGTTTTTGAATTTCTGCATCGTAAAATTCCTTGCTGTATTCTTCTGTTGCTGTGGATTCTGCAACCTCATAAATTGACTTGTGACAATTCATACAAACATTCAGAGAAGGAATCCCAGAATGCTTACTGACCCTGGCGGACGAATGGCAGTACTTACAATCAATACCGTTGTCTCCAGCGTGAATTCTATGAGAGTAGTGAATGGGCTGAATGGGTTCATAGCCTTGATCTACGCCCACTTGTGAAAGATACCCGTAGACGAAATAAGCGCTTGAGAGCAAAAAGAAGACTGCCGTGACAAGCATTAAAAATTGATTTTTCACAAAAGCTTTCCACAGAGAAGGCCGTTTGACTGCTTCTTGAATTTCGACTTCGTTGGCAACCGCAAAGCGTCGCAATGTTTTATTGACCAAAAACAGCCCTATTGCAAGGAGCCCAAAAAGAGTGGCCAGAGCGGCGAGGACAAGTATTTTTGAAAAATCACTTTGATCACTTGAGGACTGGGTTGAAACTGCTGTAGCTACAGCGGCAGGCGGTACGGCTTTGTCTTGCGCTGTATAGGCCAATATATTGGATATATCTTCGTCGGAAAACTGAGGAAAGGCCGTCATGGCAGCGCCATTGTATTCGTTGTAAATTTTATTGGCATAGGCATCCCCAGACTTGATCAAGGAAGAACTGTTTCGAATCCAAGCATTGAGCCATTTTCGGTCCAAGCCCTCCTCCTCGCTGAGTCGTTTTTCAACATAACGAAGCGCTGGCCCAGTCATTTTTTTATCGAGTTGATGACAAGCAGCACAATTGGCATTAAATAAGGCCTTGCCCTTTACGGCATCACCTTCTTGAGCATGTAAAGATGTGAGTGTAAGTGAAGATAAAAGTACTCCGAAAAATAATAAACCTAGATTTTGGATAATCTTTTGTCTCATATCGATTGTTGGGACTTTTTTAAATACAAATTTTAAATCAGTTAAAACGTCTTAAAAATGATTGCACAAAAATACGACATATTGACGATTATAGAAATGATAAATATTGCTAAATTTTTAATTTATAAACATTCTAAATAAGTAAGTCCATAAACCTTAAAAACTCTGTAATAAAAATTATTTTTTTTGTAAAATTATATAGTATTAATAAGCTTTGTTTACATCAAAATTTAGCACCACATTTTTAATTGTTTTAAAAATTAATAGGACACATAAAAATATTTATTACTTTGCTGATGTATAAAATATCTGAGTATGCCTTCGAATTTATTAAAAACAACCGCCTTGATGCTATTTTTTTCAGCATTTGTGATGGCCCAAGATGGAAAAGTAAGTGTCAATGTGGATAAAAACGTATCACGACTTATGGCCATAAAAAAGGAAATTCACAAAGCTCAAAGCAGTATTAAAATTCAAATCTACAGCGGCAGCCGAAGAAATGCAGAAGCCAAATTGATGCAATTTAATTTAGACTTTCCAGAAATTTCAACTGTAATGGTTTATGAAACTCCAAACTATAAAATATGGTCTGGAGATTTTAGAACGCAGTTAGAAGCGGATAGGGCATTGATTAAAATTCGGAAAACTTACAAAGAAGCCTTTTCGTTTAGGCCTAAGCAGCCACAGCCTTGAGAGAGTTTCTACAATTTCTTTTTGACAGCCACTTCTTGAAACGCCTCTAAAACATCTCCTATTTGGATGTCATTGTAGTTTTTGACCTGCATTCCACAATCGTATCCCTTAGAAACCTCCTTGGCATCGTCCTTGAATCGCTTTAATGAGGCCAATTCTCCTGTATATGTTACAACGCCTTCTCTAATAACACGAATTTTTGAACTTCTGTAAATTTTACCATTGGTAACCATACAACCTGCAATGGTTCCGATTTTTGAAATTTTAAAAGTTTCTCTAATTTCAGCAGAGCCTGTGATTTCTTCTTTAAATTCTGGAGATAACATACCTTCCATGGCATCTTTTAAATCATTGATCGCATCGTAAATTATGGAATACATCCGGATGTCTATTTCTTCTTTCTCAGCTATTTGACGGGCGTTCCCCATGGGGCGCACGTTAAAACCAATGATAATGGCATCTGATGCAGAGGCCAAAAGCACATCGCTTTCAGTAATAGCCCCAACAGCCTTGTGAATGATATTGACTTGTATTTCGTCTGTTGAAAGTTTTTGAAAAGAATCTGTTAGTGCTTCTACGGAGCCGTCTACATCCCCTTTGAGAATGATGTTCAATTCTTTAAATTCTCCTAGAGCAATACGTCTGCCAATTTCATCTAGTGTGATATGGCGTTGGGTTCTTACCGATTGTTCGCGCTGCAATTGGGTGCGCTTGGCCGCAATTTGTTTGGCCTCTCGCTCGTCCTTAAAGACATTAAATTTATCCCCTGCTTGTGGTGCGCCATCCAATCCTAAAATTGAAATGGGTGTTGATGGGCCAGCTTCCCTGATCTCTTGTCCCCTCTCGTCTTGCATGGCCTTAACTTTACCACTGTTTTTACCTGCCAAAACATAGTCGCCAACTCTAAGCGTCCCAGCTTGTACAAGCACTGTTGACACATAGCCGCGGCCCTTGTCCAAAAACGCTTCAACAATGGTGCCAACAGCCGCTTTGGCTGGATTGGCCTTGAGCTCTAACAACTCCGCTTCCAACAATACTTTTTCTAAGAGTTCTGGGATACCATCCCCATTTTTTGCAGAAATATCATGAGATTGTATTTTTCCTCCCCAGTCCTCAACCATAAGATTCATGTTGGCCAAGCCCTCCTTGATTTTATCAGGGTTTGCGGTAGGAAGATCCACCTTGTTGATAGCAAAAACGATTGGAACTCCCGCAGCTTGGGCGTGAGAAATGGCCTCCTTTGTTTGAGGCTTTATGTCATCGTCGGCCGCGATTACAATGATGGCTATATCAGTCACTTGTGCCCCTCTAGCTCGCATGGCGGTAAAAGCCTCGTGTCCAGGCGTGTCTAAAAATGCTATTTTTTGTCCACTTGGCAGTGAGACACCATAGGCTCCTATGTGCTGTGTAATGCCTCCAGATTCTCCGGCTATAACATTTTCCTCTCTGATATAATCTAATAGAGAAGTTTTCCCGTGATCCACATGCCCCATGACCGTGACAATGGGAGCGCGTTCTGATAAATCTTCCGCATTGTCTAGAACTTCTTCAATAGCTTCATCAATGTCAGCCGTCACAAAATCGACGGTATAACCAAATTCTTCCGCTACAATTGTAAGGGTCTCGGCATCTAACCTTTGATTCATAGTGACCATCATCCCCAATGACATACAGGCCGAGATTATTTCTGTGACTGAAACATCCATCATACTAGCGACTTCATTGGCTGTTACAAACTCCGTAACTTTTAAAGTTTTACTTTCAATGGCTTGCTGTTCAATTTCCTTCTCCGTTTGTTGGCGGTGTTGATCTCTCTTATCCCTTCTATACTTGGCGCCTTTTCCTTTCGAAGATTTCCCTTGTAATTTCTCCAAAGTCTCGCGCACTTGTTTTTGAACCTCTTCAGCGGTAGGCTCCACCTTGGTAGTTTGACTTCTTGATTGGTTTCTGGCTTTATTTGGACGTGATTTGGGGTTGTTGTTACCGTTTACTTTACTGATGCGGCGGCGTTTTCTTTTGGCGGTGTTCTTAACAGAATCTGTTGACTCTGAGGGAGCCGATTTCTTTGGTTTGTTAAATTTAGACAGATCGATAGTTTCACCAGTTGATTTGGGTCCTGATAACTTAGCATAATTGGTTTCTACTTTCCCTGTATTGGCGGTTGTGGTTGTTTCAGATGCTGCCTTTTGAGCATCGCTTTTATCCACCGTGGTTTGGACTTTTTTGGAAACCACTTTTGCGGCTTGTTCTTTAACCTCTTTGCTCTTTGGAGCTGGCTTAGATTCTTTTACAGTAGATTCATTCTTGGTGTTTAAATCTATTTTTCCAACTGTTTTTGGACCTTCAACAGCTGTTTTTGCCTTGATAATTTTTTTGGCTTCCGCTTCTTTTTTGAGTTTCTCCTCAAGCTCTTGCTCCCGTTTGATACGAAGTGCTTCCTTTTCCTTTAGCTTGGCAGCGCCAAGCTCCTTAGAAGCGACTTTTTTTGTAGCATCGGTTTGAAATTCACCAGAAAGCAATTCGTAAACTTCCGCTGAAATTTTAGTAGTGGGGCGCTTTTCAATTTCAATCTTTTTGGATTCCAAAAAGTCGACTGCACGGTCAATTGAAATATTCAACTCTCTTAATACTTTACTTAATCTAACGTTATCCGCCATAAATTGCTCTATTTATTTCTAACCACTTTGTTGTCAAAGAAATAATTGATTCCTGACCTCAATATAATTATTTTTTTATTCTTCAAATTCCTCTTTTAAAATTCGAAGCACGTCTTCAATTGTTTCCTCTTCTAAATCCGTACGCTTAACGAGATCGTTGACGTCTTGTTCTAAAATGCTTTTAGCGGTATCCAAACCAACTTTAGAAAACTCTTGAATAATCCAGGATTCAATTTCATCAGAGAATTCGGACAACTCAACATCTTCTTCTACACCCTCTCTAAAAACGTCAATTTCATAACCCGTGAGGCGTCCTGCCAAACGAATGTTGTGGCCACCTCGTCCGATGGCCTTGCTGACTTCTTCAGGCTTTAAAATAACCTCAACTCGTTTGGTTTCTTCGTCTATTTTAACAGACGTTACACGGGCAGGGCTCAAAGATCTTGTGATATAAAGTTGAAGGTTGTTGGTATAATTGATAACGTCAATATTTTCATTACCCAATTCGCGGACGATGCCGTGAATCCGTGAACCTTTCATTCCCACACATGCCCCTACCGGATCAATTCTATCGTCGTATGAATCAACTGCGACTTTGGCTTTCTCTCCAGGGATTCTAACCACGTTTTTGATGCTGATAAGACCGTCAAAAACCTCGGGGATTTCTTGTTCAAATAACTTTTCTAAAAATGCTGGAGCAGTTCTTGACATGACAATATTAGGCTTGTTGCCTTTTAACTCAACACTTTCGATAATTCCGCGTACGTTCTCTCCTTTTCTAAAAAAATCTGAAGGAATTTGCTTGTCTTTCGGCAAGATCAATTCATTGCCTTCATCGTCTAAAAGGATGACCGCTCTGTGGCGAATATGATGAACTTCAGCAGTGTAGATTTCCCCCTCTAAGTCCTTAAACTGCTTATAGATATTGGTGTTGTCGTGTTCTTGAATCTTTGCAATTAGATTCTGTCTAAGCGCCAGTATGGAACGCCTTCCCAAATCAAACAACTTGACCTCTTCCGAAACGTCTTCACCAACCTCAAAGTCGGGCTCAATTTTTTGAGCTTCAGAAAGTGAAATTTCTTGATTTTCGTTTTCAACTGCATCATCGGCGACCACAATCCTGTTGCGCCAAATTTCCAAATCACCTTTGTCGGGATTGATAATAATGTCAAAATTGTCATCATCTCCAAATTTCTTTTTCAATGCATTTCTAAAAACATCTTCTAAAATGGTCATGAGGGTCACACGATCGATAAGTTTATCGTCTTTAAACTCCGAAAATGATTCAATGAGCGCTAAATTTTCCATACTTCTATTTTTTTCTTAAAATACTAGTTTTATTTGTGCCTTTTCAATGTCTTGATAAGAAATCATAGCCGTTTTTTGTACGGTAACTTTTCCTTTTCCAATGGGTTTTGGCTCTCTTGCCTTCCATTCCAAAACAATGTTTAGATCGTCAGCAGCCGCGAGGACTGCTTCATATTTTTGTTTTTCAAATGTTGAAACAACAAGCCTGCGACCGATGTGTTTCTTAAACTGCCGCTTGTCTTTCAAAGGGGTCGTAGCACCTGCAGAGGACACCTCCAAAGAAAAATCCTGTTCTTCTCTGTCCAAATTGTGTTCTATAGCACGACTCACATACATACAATCCTCAACCAAAACACCAGAGTCTCCGTCAATCACAATTCGAATCTTATTACCGTCTATAATTTCAAAATCAATCAGAAATAAATCGGATCTCTTTTGAAGGCTTTGTTCTAATAATTCCGCAACTGTATCTTTAAACATTTGGTATAAAAAGAGGGGACTTTCCGTCCCCTCACTTATTTATTTTTCTTTCTTCGCAGCAAATATAAGGGATTAGAAGGAATTTAAACAAGTTTTTTTTTGGGTTTATTTAAATAAATCCTGAAAATAAAAAAGCTTTAACCTAGGTTAAAGCTTTTTTGTTGGCCCACTAGGGCTCGAACCTAGACTCTTCTGGACCAAAACCAGACGTGTTGCCAGTTACACCATGGGCCAATTTCATAATGAGGATGCAAATTTAGAACAAAACTTTGTTTGCACAAATATTTTACTTAAAATTAATGAGCGCATTATTTGGTTTAAAAAATAAACTTGTTTATGTTTGCCTAAATTTAAAACCCTTTATTATGAATCCTTCAGATCAACTTCAGCTTATCAATGACGCTATTAATAAGACCAAAGAACAACTCAAACCCACTTCAGTAAATTTTATTTTTTGGGGCATTCTCATAACACTTATGAGCATCACGCATTTATTACTTCCTGAATTTATTCAAAGAAGTCGTTATTCTTCTGTGCTTTTTTGGACCGTCATACCAGTGATTGGAATGATTGTGACCTTTGTATACAACATCAAGATGGGTGTAAAAAAAGGCTATGAGACTCACTTAGGCCGCGCTTTAAAAATAACTTGGGGGGTGTTTAATATCGCATGGATTGCCCTTGTGGTGATGTCCATTTTTAAAAGACAAAACCCTGTTGAAGACATCTTATTTTTATTGGGCATTGTTTTACTTATCAGTGCATTTATAATAAGGTTTAAGCCGCTGGTCATCGGGGGGGCTTTGGTGCTCATTTGCAGTATTTTACTAAGCATAAAACCCGAATTAAACCCATTGTTGCTAAATGCAATTGCTGCTTTTTCAGGGCTCTTTATCCCAGGTTTATCTCTTTATTTAAAAAAATAAATGTTTGAGCCGCTAGATAAATTATTGACCAATCCCATTCGACTGATGGTGATGTCTGTTTTGGTAAAGGTAGACTCATGTGACTTCAATTATCTCAAAAAAATGACCAACAGCACTCAAGGCAATCTGAGCATTCAGTTAAAAAGACTTTTCGAAAATAATTATATATCCATTACAAAAAGTTTTGAAAAAAATTACCCTAAAACCAGCTGTCGCATCACCAAAACTGGGGCCACAGCCTTTGCGTCTCACTTTAAAGCCCTCCAATCTTACAAAAATCTTGACTTGTGACCCTATTCGTTTTAAAGGATACAGTGGTTTTGCTAATTCTTTCCAACAATCTATCCCAAAAAATAGGGGTGCCATAATTTATTTATTATTAAATTCGCCATGGCAGTAATTTTCTGTCAAAGTCCTGTAATAAATTGAGACCATGGTAAATTTTAACTTAAAAAAATGGAACCTTATTTTGGGTTGGTCGGCTTTCGCCCTAGCGTTTATTGTCTATGGATTGACAGTTGAACCTACCGTTGGGTTTTGGGATACCGGTGAATACATACTGACCTCATCAAAACTAGAGGTTGGACACCCGCCAGGTGCTCCATTGTTCCAAATGTTGGGTGCTTTTTTCTCTGTTTTTGCATCGGAACCAGCACAGATAGGTTTGGTTTTGAATATGATGAGTGCGGCGGCCAGTGCCTTTACCATCCTTTTTATGTTTTGGTCCATTGTACTGCTTTTACAAAAAATAATAACATTCGATTCAGCATCTAATCCCAACGCACAAATCGGGATTTTAGGAGCCGCTTTTGTAGGGAGTCTGGCTTTTGCATTTACCGATTCCTTTTGGTTTAATGCCGTTGAAACAGAAGTTTATGCCATGGCTACTTTGATCATGGCTGTGATGTTCTACTTGGGTTTGCGCTGGCAAAACGAGATGCATACCCCAAAAGGCAACCGCTGGCTTATTTTAATTTCTTTTGTAGTGGGGCTTTCCTTTGGCGTGCATTTTATGGGACTTTTAACCATCCCTGCGATTGGGTTGTTATATTACTTTAAAAATTACAAAACAACCACCATCAAAAATTTTATTATTGCCAATGTAGCGGGGGTTGCCATTTTACTGTTTGTATTTAAACTTTTGGCACCCAATATTTTGCGCTATTTCAGTGCTTTAGAAATCTTCTTTGTAAACAGCGTTGGATTGCCTTTTAATTCAGGATCTATCATCGCTTTGGTGATTTTAATTTTAGTCATTTATAGTGGATTAAAGTTTACAAAAAGTAAAGGCTTGGTAAAGCTAAATACAGCCTTGCTCTGTGTAACTTTTATTGTCATCGGCTTTACGACTTGGCTGATGCTGCCCATTCGCGCCAACGCCAATGTCCCTGTCAATGAAAACAATCCCTCAAGTGCTAGGGAACTATTGGCTTATTACAACTTAGAGCAGTACCCGAAAACCCATTTATTTTATGGTCCACAATTTACAGATCAATACGCAGGCTTAGATGAAAATCAACCTTTTACAGACGACAAACCCAAATATGAAAAAGACCTAAAAAATGGCAAATATGTCGTTGTCAATGATTACAAAAACGCCATCCAAAATTACAACAGCGATCATGGATCCATACTGCCCCGAATGTGGAGCACAGAACACGCTTCTAATTATATGCGCTATTCTGGCTTTTTAGGGTTCTCCGTTAAACCGGAATACAAAATGCAAAACGAATTTCGAGGGTTGGTGGATGAGTTTAACAAATCAGTCGATGAGGGTACCGTTGATTATGACGGCTATCACAACTTTCTAAGAACCTACGGACGCTATTTGGACATTCAAAAGCCTTCAATCTTAGACAATATTTATTATTTATTTGAGTATCAAATTGGATATATGTATTGGCGTTATTTTATGTGGAACTTTTCTGGGCGACAAGACGACATTCAAGGTAAAATGGACCTGCATGGCAACTGGATCACTGGGATTAATTTTATTGACAGTTTTTTGTTGGGGATAACCCAAGAAAATCTTCCTACAGATGTACTCAATAACAAAGCTCGTAACAGCTATTATTTGCTGCCCTTTTTACTGGGACTAATTGGATTTTTATTTGTACTAAAAAAAGATAAAAAAGTGTTTTGGACCATGTTGGTGTTTTTCCTTTTTACAGGAGTTGCCATTCAGGTTTATACCAATGTAAGGCCTTTTGAACCTCGCGAAAGAGATTATTCTTTGGTGGGGTCTTTTTATGTCTTTGCCCTTTGGATTGGGATTGGGGTTTATGCCATTTATGACTGGCTCAGTACATATTCCAAATCAAAACTTATTGGACCTGCTGTAAGTGTGTTGTGTTTTGCAGCGGTTCCTGGAATATTAATAAGTCAAAATTGGGACGACCACGACCGTTCCAATAGAAGAACGGCCCATGCCATGGCCGTCAATTACCTAGAATCTTGTGACCCCAACGCCATTATTTTTACCATTGGTGACAACGATACTTTCCCGCTCTGGTATGCCCAAGAAATTGAGGGCATCAGAACCGATGTCCGAGTGGTTTGTACCAGCCTTTTTAATGTAGACTGGTACATTGATCAAATGAAGCGAAAAGCTTATGACAGCGATCCCATTCCTTCAAAATTAACTCATGACAAATACAAATGGGGAACACGAGATTACATCATTAAAGAAGTGGTCACCCAAGACACCTTGGAAATCCAACAATTTATGGATTTTGTGACCAGTGATGACAAGCGTACCAAATATGGTTATGTGTTAGATCAACAAGGCTATGATACTTCTGGACAGAGAAATCAAGATATAGATGCCAACTATGCCCCTACAGAACATATTCGAATTCCCGTTGACAAAGAGGCAGTGCTTAAAAATTCCATTGTACCTGCCAAAGATGCCTCTAAAATCGTCGATTATATAGACATTAAAATTAACAATCAAGCCATTTATAAAAACCGATTGATGATGTTGGATATCATCGCTGAAAATAATTGGGAACGACCCATTTATTTTAGCGGGGGCGCCTTTGGCGATGACGATTATATATGGATGAAAGATTATTTACAATTAGATGGTTTTGCCTATAAATTGGTCCCAGTAAAAACGCCCATTGAAGAAAACAACCCTTTTGATATGGGCCGTATTGATACTGAAAAAATGTACCGTTTGGTAAAAAATTGGCAGTGGGGAAATAGCGGAAATTCCTCGGTTTATCACGACGTAGAAACCCGAAGAAATAGCATCACATACAGAGGACATATGGCAAGGCTGATTGAAGCGCTTATCAATGAAGGAAAATTGGGAAAGGCAGAAGAAATCGCTGATTTAGCCATGGGAAAAATGCCCGTTGATGTTTTTGGATACTATATATTTTTAGAACCCTTTATTGGGGCTTATTACGAAGTTAATGCCAAAGAAAAAGCGCGTAAGTTGTTTAAGACAGTTGCGGTCAAATACCAGGAAAGTCTTAGTTACTACAGCCGTGTTTCAGAATCCAATCAATCTCAATACATTCAAATAATCTACTCGGATATTGAGCGTTACAAAAGCCTGGTTGATACCATCAGTTTGTATGAAGATGAGGCGTTTATAAAAACGGAGATGGAAAATTTCAATGGGTTCTTAAGGTTGTTTAGTGGAGAAGATCCTGAAACTATGGAGACCGAGGAGAATTCGGTTTTATCCAATTAGAGCTGTTGCTGTAACAAATCTATTATTGTGTCGGCATCCAGGGCCCCACATTGGCGCCATTTCATGTCTCCTGATTTATAAATAATAAGAGTGGGCAAGTCCTTGATGCGAAGCGCATCTGAAAGAGCCTGATTTTTATCAACATCGATCTTGATGACTTTGACTTTATCGCCCAGGGCAGCTGCAACGTCCAAGAGAACAGCATGCATGGCGTTGGAAGCATCATCCCATTCCGTAAAGAAATCAAAAAGGACGGGAACTTCAACATCTATTAAGTCTCCAAATTTTGACATGCGATTCGATTTTTTTGCAATTCCTGTTAAAAAAACAAGCTTCTTATGTTACAATATTAAAAAAAGATAATTAAATCGGGGGCGTTTTTCCATTAATTTGAAAGGATTAAAGCCTATTTAGGCAGTTGCTTTTCCTTTTTTTAATGTGATCACAGTAATCTCAGGCCAAATTCCAACACGGCCGGGAAAAGCCAAATAACCAAAACCGCGATTTACATTTAAAACTTGGCCTTCATTCTCGTACAGACCTGCCCAATATTTATAGCGCCATTTGATGGGGCTCCACTTGACCAGCCCAGGTATTTCAATGCCAAATTGCATGCCGTGGGTATGACCGCTTAGGGTGAGCTGATAATGTAATTTATCATCTACTACTTCATACTCCCAATGCGATGGATCGTGGCTCAATAAAATTTTAAAATCTTGGGGATTAATTTTTGAAGTCGCCCTTTTTAAATCTCCTTTTTGCTTAAATCCCTTTCCCCAATTTTCAACGCCAATAATGGCCAATCGAGCTCCGTTTTTTTCAATATACCTCGCCTCGTCCAACAACAATTGAAAGCCCATCTCCCTTTGCAAATCCAACATCTCATCAAAGTTTTTCCTCTTGGCTTGCTCTGAAGGCCACCTCGTATAATCGCCATAATCGTGATTGCCTAAAACAGAAAAGACCCCATCCTTTGCTTTTAATTTAGAAAATATAGATTTCC
>PBQM01000056.1 GCA_002725015.1 Flavobacteriaceae bacterium
ACGGCTGGGGGCCGTGTGGTCGCAGGTTCAAATCCTGTCATCCCGACTAAAGACAAGTTCTGTTGCTTGAGAAAGTTTACTTTTTCAAGCTCAATTGCTTTAAAACAAAGTTTTAGTCCGTTTTTTTAACCCAAGGATTTGGGCATATTTAATGATATTCTTAAAAAAGACACCACAAAGTGTTTAAAAATTGTTATTTTCACAATATTAATTGCAAAAAAAAACAAATAAAGCAGCTTTTGAGTTTTGATTTAAAAGTAATAACAATGTTATAAATTTTGAAAAAAATTAGTTTTTTTTAATTTTTATTTAAATTTTAATCCAAATTACTCTGTAACATCCAAAATCCCCGCCAGAAGCTTTATTTTCTAGCATTAAAAAAAAGGGTGAGTTTTGTTTTTTGGCTCAATAATAGTGATACTTTTGATTTAAAACATAGGTTCTTTTTTAACGTTTTTGACATATATAATTTAAAATGAAAAAAAATAGATCTGATTGCTCGCTAACTTCTGCGCTTGATATTATTGGGGACAAATGGACTCTCATCATAATCAGAGACCTTATGGTACTCAGAAAAAAAACGTTTACGGAATTTTTAAAATCTCCAGAAAAAATAGCTACCAATATATTGGCAAATCGCCTGGACTTACTCACCAAAAATGGTTTGCTAAAATTTACGAAGCTTCCAAACGATCAGAAAACTAAAATCTATTATTTGACAGATTCTGGTATTGATTTGTATCCCATTATTTTTGAGATGATACTATGGAGCCACAGGAATTTAGACAAAAACTTTGGCCCTACTTCACAAAGAATAATTTCTGAATCTAAATCACAGACTACTAAGGAGTTTATCATGCGAGAATCCACCGCTTATCGCAGTTACAGACAAGGCATTCTCGCGAAAGCCAAATAGTGTAACATTCCTTCCTGAAATTTGATTTTATCCCTTAGAATTTTTAGACAAGAAATTTTTACGCCGTATTTTTTTGATTAATTTGCTGAATATTTCCCAAATTATGAAAAAGTTCTTATTCCTTATTTTATTAGCAACCGCAGCACAATCCTTTGCTCAAATTTTAAATCCTGTAAAATGGGAGGTTTCGGTTGAACCCGTATCTAATTTAGAGTACGCTCTGGTTTTTACTGCCGATATTGAAAAAAACTGGGCTATTTATGCCCAATTTGTAGAAGAAGGTGGGCCCTTGCCCACGGTCATCTCGCTTGAACCCTCCACAAATTTTGCAACCTTGGGACCCCCCCTAGAAAAGGATCTCAATAAAGTGACCAAACACGATTCAATCTTTGAAATGACCGTCTCAAAATTTTACAATCGCGCGGTGTTTGTACAGCGCATTAAAATTATAAGAGACGCTGCCTTTGAGCTCAAAGGCAATATCGAGTATATGACTTGTGATGACAGCCGCTGTACTTATATGCCTGACAACCCATTTAAGCTCAATTACAGCCCTCAAAATGGTCTTGTTGTTGCCCAAACCTCGATACTAGAGTCTAAGACCGCTCCGGAAAGCTCAAACATTCTACTTTATGGTATGCAGCCCAATCAAATTCAATCTTTTGATCAAATACCCATCACATCAAATTCTCTTTGGCGTATTTTCTCTCTCGGAATTTTAGGGGGCTTACTGGCCTTACTTACGCCTTGTGTCTTTCCTATGATTCCATTGACGGTCAGCTTTTTTACCAAAAAAGACACCAATTCTGTTCCGAATTCTAGCTTGATCAAGGCCTTGCTGTACGGTTTTTTTATCGTTTTGGTGTATCTGCTTCTAAGCATCCCTTTTCACCTTTTGGATTCTGTAAATCCAGACATCCTAAATGAGATTTCGACCAATGTATGGCTCAATATTATTTTCTTTTTAATTTTTATTGTATTTGCATTTTCCTTTTTTGGGTATTATGAACTTACCTTGCCCTCAAGGTGGACTAATTTCACAAGCAAAGGGGAAGGTATCGGCGGCGTTTTAGGGGTGTTTTTTATGGCACTTACATTGTCTATTGTTTCATTTTCATGTACAGGTCCCATTTTAGGATCCCTACTGGCCGGTTCTTTATCAGCCGATGGCGGTGGGGCTTGGCAGCTCACTGCAGGAATGGCTGGATTTGGTATGGCTCTTGGCCTGCCATTTGCGGTCTTTGCAATGTTTCCGAACATGCTGAAATCTTTACCAAAATCTGGGGGATGGCTCAATACAACCAAAGTTATTTTAGGGTTTTTAGAACTGGCTTTGGCTTTTAAATTTTTATCAAATGCCGACCTCGTACAACACTGGGGGCTTTTAAAAATTGAGGTTTTCTTAGGCATTTGGATAATTGTTTTTTTGGGTCTGACATTGTATATTTTTGGCATTTTAAAGTTTCCTCATGATTCGCCTGTAAAAAAGTTATCATTTTTAAGAGCGAGTTCTGGATTTTTGGTGCTTGCTTTTGTCGTTTATTTGGGGTCGGGTTTTAAATTTGATAAAAACACCAAAACATTTACTCCTTTGACCCTTTTAAGTGGTCTTGCACCTCCGGTAGGACACAGTATTTTATATCCCAATGACACCCCTAATAATTTTAAATCATTTAAAGACTTTAAGAAGGGCGTGGCCTATGCCAAAAAAGTAAATAAGCCCATACTTTTGGATTTCACTGGATATGCATGCGTCAATTGCCGTAAGATGGAAGAAATTGTATGGCCAAAGCCGACGATTCGGCCTTATTTTGAAAATGAGTTCGTTCTTATATCCCTGTATGTTGACGATAAAAAGGAATTGCCAAACAGTGAAAAGGTACAGGTCAACCGCCTTGGTGGTGGGACTCGAACACTGCTTAATTTTGGACATAAGTGGTCCCACTTTCAAACAGAATTTTTTCAATCCAACGCCCAGCCATACTACGTTCTATTAAGCCCGGATGCAAAAATGGAACTGGCTCCAAAAGCTGGGTATACACCCAAAGAAGAAGATTATGAGGCTTTCTTAAAGCTTGGTTTAGAGAATTTTAAATCCTTATAACTATTTTAAATTCAAGCGGATTTAGCTGAATTATTTTACTAAATTTGGTTTAATAAATATCTTCTATGCTTGAAAGTTTTCTCAGATTCCTAGAATTGGGATTTTACCACATCCTAAATTTTGACAGTTATGATCATATTTTATTCGTGATCATAATCTCCGTCTCTTTTATATTTAAAGATTGGAAGCGCCTTCTAATTTTAATTTCAATCTTTAGCTTGGGGCATACATTGAGTTTACTTTTAGGTCTTTATAATGTCCTCAATTTAAACGTTAACATCACAGAATGGCTGATTCCTTTGACCATTTTTTTTATGGCTCTTTACAATATATTTACGGCTGGAAAATTCTCACGTCGCCCTTACTTCAGTTATGTGGTTGTTTTATTTTTTGGACTGATTCACGGTTTGGGTTTTGCGAATGCCTTTGAGCAATTAGTGGGCTCCAATGAAAGCACATTACTTTCTGTGATAGAATTTGCCATTGGCATCGAACTTGGCCAATGCATTGTTGTTCTATTTGTACTTGTTTTGAGCTTTATTTCTCAAAGTATTTTTAGATTTTCTAACAGAGATTGGGTGTTGGTGATGTCTTCCATTATATTAGGGTTTATTTTACCATTAATTTTTATGGGCCCGTTATTTTCTTAAATCGAATAAATTGTAATTAACCAATAAACCGCTTATCTTCAGCCATCATTTCAGTTTCATATGTCAGAAAACAAACAATTAAAATACGATAAGGCCTATCTTAGAATGGCTCTAGAATGGGCAAAGTTGTCTTATTGCGACCGCAGGCAAGTTGGTGCTATTATTGTCAAAGATCGCATGATCATTTCAGATGGCTATAATGGAACTCCTACGGGCTTTGAAAATATTTGCGAAGACGACGAGGGTTATACAAAATGGTATGTGCTGCACGCCGAGGCCAATGCCATTCTCAAAGTAGCAGCCTCTACCCAGTCTTGTAAAGGCGCGACTCTTTATGTCACTTTATCCCCTTGTAGGGGTTGCAGTAAATTGATTCATCAAGCCGGAATTGTAAGAGTGGTTTACGGCCAGGCTTATAAGGATTTATCTGGCGTGGAATTCCTTGAAAAAGCAGGCATTGAGGTTACTCATTTACAAGTTTAAAACAGTTTAAATAAAAAAATTAAATGCCGCGTAGGATTTTTCGCAATCTTAAGCCCCATTTTGTATTTTAAACATGAGTAATAAGCTTTGCGCTTGACTCTTTTGTGCGATGTATTTTCTTAAACCCCTAAAACTAGCTTGCGCACAACTAGATAATTTGTAAAAATTTTAAACAATTAGTTTTTTTGCCCTACTATTTCTTAGATTTGATACTAAACTAAAAATAAAACACAAATGAAAAAATTTTTACTCTTTATACTCTTCCCCTTTTTTACTATAGCACAGACAAACTGCCCACATTCTTTTGTTATGAATGATTCTTGGGGAGACGGGTGGAATGGCGCTTCAGTTGACATCGTAGTCGATGGAGTGGTTGTCGTACCGGGTGCAACAATGACGGGAGGCTCAACAGCAACCATCAATTTTAATGCAACTGAAGGTCAACTTATTGAACTTGTTAACTGGGTATCTGGAACTCTTAATGGCCTTTTTGATAACGAGATCTCATGGTCACTTTATGATGGTGTAAATATACCGCTCAATTCTGGTCTGTGGGGTGGTTCTGGAAATGGTACTGCCAATTGCTCAGTTCCTACATGTCCAACCCCGGCGATAACTGGGTGGTCAATGGGTAATTATGATGCAGCTTTCGATGGAACCAATGATGATTCTATAGTACAATATGTATTAGAGTATAGTACTACACAATTTGAGGCTGGTGATGGTACAGCGACTGTGGTCACTTTTGATTCATTCCCTTATACTTTGACCGGTTTGGAGGCAAGTACAACATATTACTTTGCAATGAAGTCAGACTGCGGGGGCGGCGATTTTAGCAATTATATTGGTCCTGATCCTTGGTCTACAGGATTTGTTATAGGCTGTGGAGAATCATTTGGTATACCATACGGGAGCAATCCAACTGTTATGACGGGAATAAATTACCCAATTCAATGGGAGCCATCTCAAGTAACGGACTTTTTTTTAAAAGCAATTACCAATCCAGGCCAAGGTGTGTCCAATACCATAACAATTACAGGGGAGACCGAAGCTGATTTTGACTACGTTTACATAGTAGAAATGTCAACGGGGAATATACTTCTAACTCCAACCTCAGGAACTTTTAATGGCCTTGAAGTGACTGGTGTTGGAGAACTTGGGATATATATAGTTTCAGATTCGTCAGTTGATTCAGCTAGTGATCCAGAATATACCCCAGTATTTTCAGTTTCGTGTCAAACAGCTGGCTTGGATGATTTGTCAAATAATTTATTTACTTATTTCCCAAACCCTGTTAATGATCAACTAACAATTAGAGCGCAGAAGAATGTTAGTGAAGTCACTGTCTACAACATGCTTGGCCAGGTTGTTCTTAGTCAGCAACCAAATACTATAGATTGTAGTTTGGACATGGCTCAAATGCAAACTGGGGCATATTTTGTTCAAGTTTCAATTGATAACTCAATTGAGACAGTACGGGTTTTGAAAAATTAATTTTCATCATATAAGATCTTAAAACTCCGCCGAGGCGGAGTTTTTTATTTCATGCCATATGACAAGTGATTGGCTTGTTTTAAGATGATTGAATACATGTTATTTTAAAACAAGCCAATTATTTTTTATTTAAGCTTGTCTTTTTTTAGACAAGCGGTCTACTTTTTTTGAGATTCTTAAAACAGTTACAATTAAGATGGCACATCCAGCCGCAATCGCAGTGATAAGCGCTGTAAAACTATCCCCCTCCAAAGGCGCCTCTAAATCAATTTTTGAAACGTTAAAAATGCCAACTGCCAAAGCAATTACCGAGATGATATAGGTCGCTATTCTCATAAATTACAATAAAAATTTGATATTAGATGTAAAGAGTTTAACGGCGATGGCCAACAATACCACACCAAAAATTTTCCGGGTGATATCAATGCCATTTTGGCCAATAATGCGTTCAATTTTTACAGATGTTTTTAGGACTGTATAAATAACCAGGACATTGATAACGACGGCAACAATAATGTTTTCTGTATAAAATTCCGACTTAAGAGATAAAAGGGTGGTAAGGCTCCCAGGCCCTGCAATTAGTGGAAATGCCAATGGAAATACGGTCGCATTGAGGGAGGACTCTTCATCTTGTTTATAAAGTGTAATTCCCAAAATCATTTCAAGAGCGATAAAGAACAAAATAAAAGCGCCAGCTACCGCAAATGAATGTACGTCAATCCCCACCAAGTTTAGAATACTATTTCCTAGAAACAGAAAGATGATCATAATGACCCCTGCGATCAATGAGGCTTTTTCACTTTGAATGTGGCCTGCCTTTTTTCTCAAATCAATAATAATGGGAATATTTCCTACAATATCAATGACGGCAAAAAGCACCATAAAGGCCGTAAAAATTTCTTTAATATTGAAATTCATTTCATCCAATTTTAGAGCCCAAAGTTCGCTATTTTATTTAAAAATCAGCCAAAAAAGTAGAATTAATTTTGCCTAACCTTTGGGCTAAAAACACTATCTTAGTACTGTGTTTCAACTGGGTAAAACGATCGTTTCAGAAGCCATTTTAGACAATGACTTTGCCTGCAACTTAAGTGCTTGCAAAGGGGCCTGTTGCGTCGATGGTGATGCTGGGGCCCCTCTCGAAGCGCAAGAGGCAAAAATTTTAGAAGAAATTTATCCAAAAGTAAAAGCATATTTAAGCGCAGAAAGCATTCAAGCAATTGAGCAGCAAGGGGTTTTTGTAACCACAAAAAATGGAGAGCTAGAGACTCCATTGGTGGGGGGCGCTGACTGTGCCTATGTCATTTACGACGAAAAGAACACCGCTTTATGTGGTATTGAAGAGGCCTATAATCAAGGAGATGTAAGTTGGAAAAAACCCGTTTCATGTCATTTATATCCCATTCGGGTAAAAGAATACAGCGAATTTTCTGCTATCAACTACCACAAATGGCAAATTTGCGATTCCGCTTGTAGCTTGGGAAGGTCTTTGGAACTGCCAATTTATAAATTCGTCAAAGAAGCATTGATTCGAAAATTTGGCAGTGAATGGTATGCTGAACTTGAGCTTATTGCCGACAAGCGCAAGCAGTGATAATTTTGATGTCAAAAATATTTAAAAAAAAATCTAATTTTTTTATTTTTTTTTGATTTCTGACCTTGTGTTTATTTACGAGAGAAATAATTTTTATAATATTGATAATCAGTAATATAAAAACTAATCAGGTCAAATTTTTTGTAAGAATAAACCTACTTGTTGTTAAAAACTTAGGGACAATGTTTATAAAAATGACTTTTATATAAACCAACAATTTTAAATCTTTGTTAAGTTCGAAAATTAAAAAGTTTCAAGCGACAAAACCAAAAACCAAAACCAAACTAAACAATGCTACCAGCGCAGCCCCATTTCGTGATAAAAATCACAAGTTTGCCACATTCCCATACAACCCCATGACATCTGGCGGTGGTATAAAAATTACTGGCAAATTTCTGTATGGTTCAAGGAATTGATTTACATGAGAGTTATATAAGCTGAATTTTATTTTCAGCGCAGAAATTAACCCAAACAAAAAAAATATGAATATAGATAACGTTATAAAAAGAGACTTTAGCACCAAACCCTTTCATTTGGACAAAATTACAGCAGCCGTCCACAAGGCCATGTCTGCGGTTGGTAATGGCAATGAACAAAACGCACAAGACGTAGCGTTGTCCGTTTATCAAAAGCTGTTGGTTCGAAAGAAAACCCACACTCAATATGTACCAACGATTGAGGAGGTTCAAGACATTGTAGAAACACAATTGATGGAAAGTGAGTTTCCAGACGTAGCCAAAGCTTATATCTTATACCGCAACAAAAGAAGCTTAGACAGGCAGACCAATATTTTTGAAAAAAGAATCAATCTAAAGCCTTACGAATACCCAGCGCTTTACGAGTATGTCCCCGCTATAAGACATTCTTATTGGATCCATTCAGAGTTTAATTTCACGAGTGACATCCAAGATTTTAAGTCGCGTTTGTCTGTTACAGAAAGAAGTGCGATTAAAAATACCATGTTGGCAATTTCTCAAATTGAAGTGGCTGTAAAATCTTTTTGGGGCGATCTTTATCACAGAATTCCAAAGCCAGAGATCGGCTCTGTAGGCTCCACTTTTGCTGAAAGTGAAGTGCGCCATGCGGATGCCTATTCTCATTTGCTTGAGATTTTGGGGTTGAACTCTGAATTTAAAGAACTCAAAAAGAAACCCGCCATTATGAAGAGAGTCCGTTATTTGGAAGCGGCACTTAAAAGTTCCAAAAGCGATAACAATAGAGAATATGCCGAGGCCATCCTCTTGTTTTCATTATTTATTGAGCATGTTTCTTTGTTTTCACAATTTTTAATTATAATGGCTTTCAATAAGCACAAAAATATGTTGAAAGGAATCTCTAATGTGGTTGAGGCCACTTCAAAAGAAGAGCAAATTCACGGAGATTTTGGCATTGATTTGATTAAGATCCTTCAAAAAGAAAACCCGAAGTGGTTTAATTCTGAATACCACACAAAAATACAAGACGTTTGTAAACAAGCCTTTGAAGCTGAGCAGGAAGTTGTGGACTGGATTTTTGAAAATGGAGAACTTGAATTTTTACCCAAAGCGGTAATTAGTGAGTTTTTAAAGAACAGATTTAACAATTCTCTTGAGAGTATAGGAATTGAAAAAGTATTTGAGGTCGATCAAAATTTGGTTTCAGAAACTGAGTGGTTTGACGATGAAATTATAGGAACCAAACACGGTGACTTTTTCGTCAAGCGCTCTATCAACTACAGTAAAAGAAGCCAAAGTATAACCAGTGATGACCTATTTTAGAAAATGCAAAAAAAACCAACAACCGAACAAGCCCAAAAAAAGCCTTTCGAAGACTTAATACAAGCCAGAAAACAGTCCAAGGCGGAAATGAATGCCATCTCTGAAAACTCATTTGAGTGGTTAAATGAGAACAGTAG
>PBQM01000057.1 GCA_002725015.1 Flavobacteriaceae bacterium
AGGCATCCATCAGCCCGTATTTTCTTGAGATTTTAGAGGATATTTTGAGTTGACTTATAATTTCAAAATCGCCCAAGATTTGACTGTCCAGACCAGCACCCACTCTAAACATATGTTCAATGGCATCGCTGTCTTTTAGAATATAGGCTACATTTTCAAAAGCCTCAATGCTGCCCTTGGTATTTTTACACAAAAGTTGTACGAGCTCTGTGGGGTGGTCAACCATACCATAGATTTCAGTTCGGTTGCATGTAGAGGTGGCCAATAAAGCTTCAATTCCAGAAGCTTTTGCTTGTTTGAGTAAATTCACTTTTTTGGTAGGACTTAAACTAAAAAACCCTCTTAATTTTGCGTCGGCTTTCTTGTAGCTGATTCCAACGACATAAAAAGATAAATTGGATTCGTTATTTTTTATCTGCATATATTTGGGTTCGGTCGCTTTCAAAGGCAAAAATAGAACCAATAAAAACGAAAAAGTAACGATAGAAGAACTTTATTTGTCGCTTGGAGGTTTGTTAAAAATAATTCCTTATTTTTGTAAAGAAAATAAAAGTATCAGGTTAACTTTGACAAAAAATACATTTTTTATTTATAATGAATCTAAATAAAGAAATTTCTACTTCGAACGTTGGTTCTTTAAAAAGTGTCGCTAAAGGAACTTTTTTAGAAACTGTCATTGAATCTGGGTTTTTTGTGCTGACCTTTCAAAATGATTCCCAAGGGTCTAAACTTTTGGAAAAGGTCATTGACAGCTCCTTTATTCAATTCCATTTTTGTTTAAAAGGCAATGCGCAATTTTGTTTTAACAACAACAGTTACACACTCGATATCCCTGAAGAAAACACCCTATTGCTGTACAACCCCCAAAGAGATTTGCCCATTCATATGGTTGCGGCCCCCAAGACTTGGGTGCTTTCTGTGTTGATATCTATAAAAAAATTTCACGGACTATTTTCTCATGAGGCAAATTATATCTCCTTTTTGAAAGACGATAATAAATTAAAAAAGTATTACAAGGACGGCTATATTTCTCCATCTATGGCAATCGTATTAAATCAAATTATAAATTACAACCTCAATACCAACCTGCGCGAATTGTATTGTAAAGCAAAGGTCTATGAACTTTTAAGCCTTTATTTTAACAGGGGTGAAGACGTCAATGTGGAACAATGTCCGTTTTTAGCCGATGAATCTAATGTTAAAAAAATTAAAGCCGCCAAAGACATCGTCATCCAACGCATTGCAGAACCCCCAACTTTGGTAGAATTATCCTCGGAAATTGATCTGAGTTTAAAGAAACTTAAAGAAGGTTTTAAGCAAATTTATGGCACCACGGTCTACGGCTTTTTATTTGACTATAAAATGGAGTTGGCCCGCAAATTATTAGAATCTGGGGCTCACAATGTTAACGAGGTCGGTTTAAAGGTTGGTTACAGTACTGCCAGCCATTTTATTGCGGCTTTTAAAAAACACTATGGCACCACTCCCAAAAAATACATACAATCCTCAAATTAATTCAACGCAAACATGAAAGGAATTTTATTAGTTAACTTGGGTTCCCCGGACAGCCCTAATCCCAAAGATGTCAAAAAATATTTAGGAGAATTTTTAATGGACGAACGCGTCATTGATGTCCCTAAATGGGCTCGAACCCTATTGGTAAAAGGCATCATTTTAAATACCCGCCCTAAAATCTCTGCGAAAGCTTATCAAAAGATTTGGTGGGAAGAAGGCTCACCTTTAATTGTTTTATCAGAACGCCTCAAAGATAAAGTTCAGAAACAACTGGACTTGCCTGTGGCTTTGGCCATGCGTTATGGCAGTATGACCATCAAAAATGGTCTTCAACAGCTGGCTGATAAAAAGGTAACAGAGGTTTTAATTATTCCACTGTATCCACAATTTGCGATGGCCACTACAGAAACCATTACAGTACTGGCGGCCTCATTGCAAACTGAGTTTTTCCCTCAAATGACACTTGAAACTTTACCCCCCTTTTACAACAGTCCAGAATATATTAAAGTCCTATCAGAGTCGATTAGGGGCCATCTAAAAGGTAAAAATTACGAGCATTTGTTGTTTTCGTATCACGGGGTCCCAGAGCGGCACATCCGCAAAAGCGATGTCACCAAATCTCACTGTAAAATGGACAAGTCTTGTTGCAGTACTTCATCAGAAGCCCATGCATATTGTTACAAGCATCAATGTGTAGAAGTGACACGATTGGTTGGAGACTATCTCAAATTGGAAACCGATAGTTTTTCAACCTCTTTTCAGTCTAGACTTGGGTTTGACCCATGGTTGCGCCCCTACACCGATCGCACTATTGAGAGATTGGGAAAGGCGGGCACTGAGAATATGGCCATCGTTACCCCTGCATTTGTAAGCGATTGTTTGGAAACACTGGAAGAAATTGCCATGGAAGGCGAAGAAATTTTTCACGAAGCAGGTGGCAAAGATTTTATGGCAGTTCCCTGCTTGAATGACGACCCAAATTGGGTGGCACTGCTTGTCAAATGGATAAAGGCTTGGAGTGAAAAAACTACAATTTCGGTTTAAAATAAATTTGATGGACTTTTACAATTATATTAAATCACTTCATTTGATTTTTGTCATTACTTGGTTTGCTGGGCTCTTTTACATCCCACGGCTGTTTATATATCACATAGAAGCCAGTCAAAAACCCCTGCCAGAAAATCAAATTCTATCCAAGCAATTAAAGTTGATGACTCGAAGGCTGTGGTACATCATTACTTGGCCATCGGCAGTTTTGGCAACTTTATTTGCGCTTTGGTTGATTCACCTTGCACCTTACTGGCTTGAGCAGCCTTGGATGCAAGCTAAATTGGCTTTTGTCGTTTTGCTCATTGCCTATCACATTAAAACCCACCTCATGTTTAAAGCACTTCAACGAGATCTTGTTCAGTACAGTTCAAATTTTATGAGAATTTGGAATGAGGGTGCTACATTGCTTTTATTTGCTATCGTATTTTTAGTCATTCTCAAAAGTACACTAAACATGGTCTATGGTCTATTGGCTCTTTTTGGACTTGCTGGAATTTTAATGTTGGGGATTCGACTTTATAAAAAGACGCGAAAGGACTAGTCCTGCGAATCTTTCATTTTTCCTATATTTATAAAAAACTATCCTTCTATGGCCAGGCGAAGTTTGTCATTGAGCTCTCGAATTTTTTTCTACATGATTCTTTTGGTTGTGTTGGCCTCTATTTTAATAGCAGCAGTCACTATCTACCAATATAAGGAGCAGTCACAAGATTACCACCGCCTGCGCTTGGAACGAAAAGAAGCCCAATTGATCTCGAGCATTAATTACGTTTTAAAAGAATCAAGCTGGGAAATTAAAACAGAAAATCTTGGGATTATTTTTAATCAGAAGATTTATGAAATTGCCAACATCCACAATGTCGCATTTAACCTCTATGACTTGGAAGGAAAATTGATTAAATCTTCAAAGCCATGGCTCGATAATGATCCAGTACCTCAACAATTAGACGTCCTTATATTGGACACGCTTGATCAAATTTCTGCCAAGCGATTTGTTGAAAAAAATAAACTTTTAGACGGTAATTACCGATCTTCCTATTTGATTTTAACCGACTCTTTTTCAAAACCCTTAGGGATTTTAAATGTGCCTTATTTTGATGATGATTCTTTAAATTCTGTGGAGTTAAGGGAATTTTTGGTTCGCATAGGATTTGCTTATGTACTCATGGTTCTTGTGGCCATTTTCTTTGCTTATATCATGTCTAAATTTATTACCAAATCGTTGAAAGCCATCAGTGATAAAATGTACCAGACGAGATTTGAAAAACGCAATAAAAAAATTGCTATTGAGGGTGCTTCAACAGAAATTAAAGCCCTTGTTGAATCCTATAACAACATGATTGACGCCCTGGAAGAAAGTGCGCTTAAATTGGCTTCTAATGAGCGAGAACAAGCCTGGAGAGAGATGGCAAAACAAGTGGCGCACGAAGTTAAAAATCCATTAACCCCCATGCGTTTGAGTGTTCAGAGTTTTCAACAAAAGTTCAATCCAGAAGACAAAGACATTTATAAAAAAGTCGAGGAATACAGTAAAACTTTGATACAACAAATTGATACCATGAGTAAAATTGCCGAAGCGTTCTCAAGTTTTGCAAAAATGCCCACTCAAAATTTAGAGCACTTGGATTTTGTTGAAGTACTAGAACATGCACTGGATATTTTCCCAGATGCTGTTATTAACTTTAGCAGTCAGAAAAAACCTCTTTTTGGAGATTTTGACAGAGATCAGCTCAATCGCATTGTTACCAATTTGGTTAAAAATGCCATTCAATCCATCCCTGAAGACAAAATACCAAAAATTCAGGTCCTGCTTTCTGAAAAAAGCAGCCGGATCTACATCAAAGTCAAAGACAATGGCTGTGGGATAGAAGATGCGATTGCCGAGAAAATATTTGAGCCCAAATTCACCACCAAGACCAGCGGTATGGGACTGGGTTTGCCAATGGTTAAAAATATTATCGAGGCCTATGGTGGCTCCATTACTTATAAAACAACTCTAGGGAAAGGCACACTTTTCGAGGTTTCTTTCCCAAAAAAACAAACACCCTATGCAGTTCAATAATTTAACCCTTCAATACAAAAATGGCATTGGCTTACTGACGGTCCACCGCCCTGAGAAACTCAATGCCTTAAACAAAGCTACTATACTTGAGTTACACCAAGCCTTAAAAGCTTTAGACTCTGATAAAACAGTTCGCGCTATTATATTGACAGGCAGCGGAGAAAAAGCATTTGTTGCAGGGGCTGATATCAGCGAATTTTCTGACTTCGATGTTCATCAGGCCTCTCAATTGTCAAGAGAGGGCCAAGAACTGTTGTTTGATTTTACTGAAAATTTATCCACCCCAGTCATTGCGGCTATCAATGGTTTTGCTCTTGGGGGGGGGCTTGAACTCGCCATGTCTGCTCACATTCGGGTGGCCAGTAGCAATGCGCGTATGGGGCTACCCGAAGTTAGCTTGGGCCTTATCCCAGGTTATGGAGGCACTCAAAGGTTGGCGCAATTGGTGGGAAAGGGGCGGGCCCTTCAAATGATTGCCTCTGCACAGATGATTGAGGCTTCAACCGCTGAACAATGGGGCCTTGTCAATGCTGTTACAGATCCTGAGGACCTGTTGCCGCATTGTATGTCCTTGGCACAAAAGATTCAAGCCAATGCACCACTAGCCATCGCGGCCGCCATCAAAGCTGTCAATGCCAATTACGTGCCAGAAATCAATGGTTATGAAGTAGAAATTTCGGCTTTTGCAAACTGTTTTGGAACTGCTGATTTTAAGGAAGGCACCTCCGCTTTCTTGGAAAAACGAAAGGCCGATTTTACTGGCGAGTAGTTTAAAAATAAAAACCTCAAAACAAAGTTTTGAGGTCTGAATAATTTAAATTGTATAAACTTAATCTGCTAGAACAATAATTTTATTGGTATTCATTTCTATAGTACCGGAGTTGATGGCCAGCCAGTAAGCCCCATCTTTTTTTTGAAATTTAGAAGCATTTTCCTCCATTAAATCAAAAGTACCCCTAATTTTAACAAATCCGTCTTTTAGTGTTGACACAACTGCTGCATGCTTATTGAGCATCTCAAACTCCCCATTGACACCAGGAACCGCAACACTGTCGACTTCGCCTTTAAATAGGGTGGTTTCGGGAGAGACAATTTCTAGATACATACCAACAGTTGTTTAGGCTTCCGCTAACATTTTTTCACCGGCTTCAATCGCCTCTTCAATAGTTCCTTTAAGGTTAAAGGCCGCTTCCGGGAGATGGTCTAGTTCTCCTTCCATAATCATATTAAAGCCTTTGATGGTTTCCTTAATGTCTACAAGAACCCCAGGGATTCCGGTAAATTGTTCAGCAACATGAAAAGGTTGCGATAGAAAACGCTGTACACGACGTGCACGTCCTACAGCCAGTTTGTCTTCTTCTGAGAGTTCTTCCATCCCAAGAATCGCAATAATATCTTGCAGTTCTTTATAGCGTTGTAACAGCTCTTTAACACGCTGAGCGCAGTCATAGTGTTCATTTCCAAGGATGTCTGCAGTTAAAATTCTGGAGGTAGAATCTAGCGGATCTACAGCAGGATAAATTCCAAGCTCAGCAATTTTACGCGAGAGTACAGTGGTAGCATCCAAATGCGCAAAGGTAGTGGCTGGAGCGGGATCGGTCAGGTCATCCGCAGGTACATATACAGCCTGTACAGAAGTGATGGATCCTTTTTTAGTGGAAGTAATGCGTTCTTGCATGGCGCCCATTTCTGTGGCCAGAGTCGGTTGATATCCCACCGCTGAGGGCATCCTTCCTAAAAGCGCAGACACTTCAGAACCCGCTTGGGTAAAACGGAAAATATTATCTACAAAAAACAAAACGTCCTTTCCTTGTCCATCGCCAGCGCCATCGCGAAAATATTCTGCAATGGTAAGTCCTGACAGCGCTACCCGGGCACGGGCTCCTGGAGGTTCGTTCATTTGTCCAAAGACAAAAGTTGCTTTGGATTCTTTCATGGCCGCCTTGTCTACTTTTTTAAGATCCCATCCGCCAGCTTCCATGGAATGCATAAAGTCATCCCCATATTTTATAATACCTGATTCTAACATCTCTCGCAGTAAGTCATTTCCTTCACGTGTGCGTTCACCAACACCGGCAAAAACTGAGAGGCCGCCATGACCTTTGGCAATGTTGTTAATCAGCTCTTGAATCAATACAGTTTTTCCAACCCCTGCTCCACCGAATAGGCCAATTTTACCGCCCTTGGCATAGGGCTCAATAAGATCGATGACTTTGATGCCTGTAAACAGTACTTCAGTAGAAGTTGAAAGGTCTTCAAATTTTGGCGCCTCTCGGTGAATTGGCAGACCGTCTTTACCCGCTTTTGGCAAGTTGCCCAATCCATCGATAGCATCGCCAATCACGTTGAACAAACGACCATAAACATCATCTCCAATAGGCACCTGTATAGGCGCTCCAGTGGCACTAACATGCGTTCCACGACTTAGACCGTCTGAGGAATCCATGGCAATGGTTCTAACGGAATTTTCTCCAATATGAGATTGTACTTCTAAGACCAGAATGGATCCGTCTTCACGATTGATCTCTAAAGAGTCATAAATTTTTGGGAGCTCGGCGTCAGCTCCAAATTCTACATCGATAACGGGGCCTACAATTTGGGAGACTTTTCCTGTAACTTTAGACATTACTTCTTAGTGTTTAATTTCTTAGCTAAATGATGTTGAAAAACAAGGTGTTTTTGCGCAGCAAAGATAACCATTATAAATAAAAAACCCAGAGCTAATGTCTGGGTTTTTTATTTATTTATTTGAAATTTTTAGAGTCCTCCAAAATTTAAGGTGATGTAATATTGTGACCCTATAAACCCTGTTCCAAAGGCAGTGAAATATTCATCTCCAAGCATATTGGTTGCACCTGCTTTGATACTGGCATCAATCTGTGGAAGTGCAAGCGTTACCTGCGCATCCAAAGTGTGATAGGCTGGAATTGCGCCGTCTCCAAAAGAAGCTTCCCAGAAGTAGTTGTCACTCCATCTCCAAGCCGTATTGAAACTAAGGTTTTTAAATAGATCTTGTTTTCCAAATCCAATTTTTACCTTGTGCTCTGGTGTATTGAAGTTAGTAGCCAAATCTGGATTTGCCGCTCTGTCAAAATCAAGCTTTGCATAAGTGTAGTTGGTGTTTAAATCAAAGTCGTCAAGTATTTTCGTACTCAGTGATATTGACCCACCATAAGACTTCACTTCTTTATCAGAGTTTGTATAAGTTCTAAACACCGTAAAATCTCCACCAGCCAAGGCTGCAACAGCTACAGGTACATCCCCAAAACCAGGCACTGGAACAGTTCCATCATTTAAGGCTACACTACCGTATAGTGGGGATAAAACAGTTTCAGTTGAGATAAAATCTTGATAGGTATTGTGATAAACGCTTAAATCAACAATAAGGTTGTCGAATTTACCGCGGTAACCGACTTCGTAAGATTCAATCTGCTCAGGTTTTACATAACTTGAATTGGCAACCTGAAGTAAAGAAATGTCAGGAGCTCCAGCATTTACACTAGCAATAAATGCCCCAGCAGAACTTAAGAAAAAGGAGTTGTTATAGGCCATATCAGCATTTAAGCTTATGGCTGGATTACCGGCTCCATCCGTTTCAGTTGAGCCTGTAATAAAGGCCCCTCCAGGACTTAAAGGATACTGCGTTACAAACCCAGCTGCATTTCCGGGAGCACCGCCAACCAATTGTGCAGATCCAACATTTAATCCAATGAATAAATCTTGGGTGGTAGGGCTTCTAAAGCCGGTTTGGTAAGAAACACGGATGTTGTGATTTCTATTGGCACCTGCGGTGTAACCAGCAGACAACCTCGGAGATACATTACCATCAAAATTATCTGATTCATCATATCTGATGGACCCTGTTAACTTTAAACGATCATCTAGGAGCGTTTTTTGAATTTGAGTGTATATTCCAGTGTCTTGGTACTCAATTGGCCCATCAGCATCTGTGTATATGGTTCCTGAAGAGTTAAGGTTCCACCACCTCTTCATCAAACCAACTTGGATTTCTGCGAAATCAAGCAGGTGTCCAAAATTATAGTTTGCATCAAAATGTGTATAAGAAGACTCATCTTGAAATTTAGAACCTTGGCCAAAATTAGGATTGCCAACTATTGCGTTAAATGTTTGTTGAAATGCTGGGCTACCGGGCACCAATCGACCTGTATCAGCGGCCGCGCGTGCTGCTGCATGGTCTTGAGTACCAAGAAATGCTGTGGCATATTCACCAAACCAGCCTAGTTGACCGGCTGCGATGTCAGGAGCAGACCCCTTCCATGCCTCATTCATGAGTACGCCTGTCATATACATATCGTAAGAGTCTCCAGCATCATCTTTAACATTATAAATTCTAGCGAAGAAGTTATCATTTTTAACTTCAAGTTTGTGCTGTTCCTGCCAAAAGTTTTTTATGTTGTATCGGTTGGCCCCTTGGTAAAGGGTGGTTCCGCTTCCCACTTTTCCAACATAAGAAATTTCAAAGTCGTCTTCAAAAGGTCTAAAGTATAGGCCCCAGTCTGCTTTGACACTTTTTGCATTGTAATTGGTAAGGTCTTGTTCGTTATAACCCGTTCTAGTTATATTGACTGAAGGTAAGGCTGCAGACGCTCCTACAGGTATTACCCCAGCAGCTTCAAGCGCTAAACCAACCTGGTTTAAATTTTGAAAAGTTTCATCACCATAAACATTGATCCCGTCATAATTTGTAGCATCTCTAGTTAAACCATCGGTTTTAGAAGTGAGGTTGTTGGCGTACCAATCTGTTCCTTCAAGCCACCCAAAGTTAACCTTGGCAGCAAACTTATTGCTAAATTTCTTTGCCATTCGAATTCCAAGTTCTTGGTAACCGTTGCTACCAGCGGCCTCTTGAGATGTAACTCCAGCTTTTAGATCAACATTAACTCCCTCGTAGTCAAAAGGATTTTTACTGTTTAAAAATAAAACACCATTAAAAGCGCCTGCTCCGTACATGGCAGAATTTGCTCCGACAAGCAGTTCAACATTTTGTACATCTGATTCATTGAGACCTACAAGGTTTCCAATGGGAAAGTTAAGGGCAGGTGTTGAGTTGTCCATCCCGTCTACCAATTGTAAAAAACGATTGTTGGCAAAGGTTGCAAATCCCCTTGTGTTAACAGACTTAAAAGTCAAACTATTTACATTAATGTCAACCCCTTTTAAATTTTCAAGACCGTCATAAAAATCAGAGGAGGCCGTATTTCTTATTTCACGAATCCCTATGCGCTCAACTGTCACTGGAGATTCAAAAATACGTTCTGGAGTTCTAGAAGCGGATACAATGACCTCATCTAAATAACTGCCTTCTTCCATTACAATGCTCAGTACTTGGTTATTGGTAGTCACTTTTTCATTGACTGTTGTAAATCCAACACTGCTTATTTGTACTTCAAAAGGCGGTGCCTGACTTACACTCAATGTAAACTTGCCGTCAAAATCTGAAATAGCTCCAGTAGAGGTGCCAACGACAATGACATTGGCGCCAGGAAGCGGCATACCGTCCTGATCATTAACGGTTCCCGTCACAGTAGTTTGTGCGAAGGAAACGACTCCAAATAATAATGTAAAAATTCTTAAAATTGTTTTCATTAGTTTTAATTTTTTGGTTTGCTTGTGTTTAGTTTGTTTTATTAGGGAATAAAGATAAGTAAAAAATAATAATTTGTGAATTTTAGCCACACTTCAATACTGATTTCAAATAATAAGGCCCTAAAATTTTAATAATTAACAATCTATTATTGTAGATTTAGTTCGAAAAGTTCTTTGGCAGTTCGGTTTGTAGTGGTTACAGTATTGACAAGCTCAACATAGGGTGATCCGTCCTTTTTTACCATGCCCTGCTTTAATAAATTATTTTTTTCAATATGAAAACGCCCCTTGTCTCTGCTAAAAAAGAGGGACAAAAAAACGATTATAATTGTTACAGAATTTTTCAAAAAGTGTATTTGTTCTTAAAAAATCACTCCAAATTAGTGGGTTAATTTTCTTTGTTCATTATTCTTAACTTTAATTCGTTTTTCAACGGCTCTCAGAGTTTTTAGCCTCCATTTTACCAAGAAAATTAAGAATCAAAATTGTTAAACCCAATAAAAACTGAGTGAGAAAACTCCAATGTAAAATGCCCCCTTCGACCAGGTTGACAACAGCAGTTAGTATCAAAAGAGCTGCGTATAAATACCAGAATACTTTTCGATAATGCAATTTTTTAGCCTCTGAAATTCTCACCATTTTCATTGAAATAAAGTGAATGACTCCAATCACCACAAAGGTTCCAAAAAGTATCAATAACCCTTTACTCATATTTCAAAATTATAAAATAATTGCCAATTAAAGATGAGACAGCACCCACTTTGTGTTATTCCACAGTAACGGAGTGTTTTAAAAGGGAGGTTTCATACGATTCAATCATGATGACCTTTACTGTTTGTATTAAAACATCCACTCTTACCAAAACTACACATTACACTGGATACCAACAAAAACTTTTCGATGAAATAAAAAGACTTAAAGAGGTTGAAG
>PBQM01000058.1 GCA_002725015.1 Flavobacteriaceae bacterium
ACTCTGTAAGTTGCGGAGAAAGAGGGATTCGAACCCCCGGAGGTGTGACCCTCAACAGTTTTCAAGACTGCCGCATTCGACCACTCTGCCATTTCTCCTTGTGCGGCTGCAAATATAAGTGGGTTTTCTTTTCTTTTCAAATAGTTTAAAAGATTTATTTTTTTGATATGAGTACAAAACATATTCAATACATTTTTAAAACTGAGTAACTCTCTAATAATTTGTAAATTTGAAAAACTTAGAATATATAATTATATAGAATGAAATGGTCCCCAGCACTTATTGATTTTCAGCATTATCTAAAGATTGAGCGGGGTTTATCACAAAATACGGTTCACAGTTACCGCTTGGATGTTCAAAAACTCATGCGTTATTTGCAAACCCATTCAATAACGGCTGACCCTATTGATATCAAGGTTGAATTGATTCAACAGTTTCTCTATGAATTGGCCAAAAATGCCAATGCAAGAACCCAATCGAGAGTGATTTCGGGCCTTCGCAGTTTTTTTGATTATTTGGTTTTTGAAAATTACCGCAAAAGCAATCCACTCGAACAAATAGAAGCTCCCAAAATTGGACGTAAGCTTCCAGACACTCTCGCAGTTTTAGAAATTGACAAAATAGTGGCGGCCATAGATTTGAGCAAGCCATTGGGTGAGCGCAACCGAGCCATCATTGAAACCCTTTACAGTTGTGGGCTGCGAGTCAGTGAATTGACCCATTTAAAAATATCAGATTTATTTTTTGAAGAAGGTTTTTTAAAAGTGACGGGGAAAGGGGATAAACAGCGTTTTGTACCTATTGGAGTCAACACTCAAAAGTTTATCAATCTCTACAGACAACATTGGCGGTCCTTAATTGAGATTGCTGCAGAACACAAAGACACTCTCTTTTTAAACCAGCGTGGAAAACAACTCACAAGGGCTATGATTTTCACAATCGTTAAAAAATTGGCCGAAAAAGCGGGGATTCAAAAATCTATTTCTCCCCATACCTTTCGACACTCTTTTGCGACACACCTCTTGGAAAATGGTGCAGATTTAAGAGCCATTCAAATGATGTTGGGCCATGAGAGCATCACCACCACCGAAATTTATATGCATTTAGACAAAAGCCATCTTAAGAAAGTGATGACAAAATTTCATCCCAGACGGAGCTGATTTTTAAATTAAACACAAAAGCCTGTAAAGATCTGGTTTTGTATAAACTCCTAATTAACAGGATTTAGGGCTGAAAAACTGATCAAGGATCTGCGGCTTGGCAGCATGCTTTTACAATTTAAACGCACCCCTTTTATAGATATCGCGTTGAGTTTATCAAAAAATGATCAATACAGGCAATGTTTAAAACTTTACCTTCTAGAGAAAGTCGTTATTTAAATGGCTTTCTATTTGTTTGTCTAAATCGTTTAGACGTTGTTCCAGCGCCGCATTGAGACTGTTTTTAGTCAATGTGGTCTGCTCTGCTTTGGCGGCAAATTGCAAGGCACACATGGCCAACACATCTTGCTTGTCTTTGACAGAGTAACTCTGTTCGTATTTTTTTACGGTTACTTCAATTTTTTGGGCGGCTATACGCAAGCCTTCTTCTTGACTTGGATCAATTGTCAACGGATAAATTCTGTTGGCAATGGACAATTTTATTTTTAGCTTTTCACTCATATTTGTTTAGTCAGATAAGCTTGCAATACAGTCATTGATGTCTCTTATCAAAGCATTGATCTTCAATTTTGAGGCCCGTTTATCTTCTGAGCTCCCAAGCATTGAACTGGCAACTTTCAAAGCCTCTAACTCCACTTCCTTTTGGTTTAAAGAATCTAAATACACTTCCGTTTGCTTTTGGTGTTCATCGAGCTCAGTTTTTAAAAGTCTATTTTCAGTCTTTAAAGCATCCAAATGTTTTAAAATTTGGGCTATTTTCACTTCAAGAGATTCTACAATGGATTCAATATTGCTCATTTATAATTTAAGTAGCACTCCAACAAATTTAGCATTCCATACCTAAACTCACAATTGTTTTGTATTTATTTTAATTATATAGAATGAAAAATCTCTTTGGTATTTGTTTTCATTTATATACATTTACTGAACAACCTGTCCTATGTTATTTCTTAGACACCTCTTTTTTTTGTTTGTTTTTTTAAGTCAAGCACAAACTCCTTATCCGCAAGATTACTTTTCAAGTCCTCTAAAACAACCCTTATTCCTCTCTGGAACTTTTGCAGAACTGCGGTCCAATCATTTTCACTCTGGAATTGATATCAAAACCAATGGCAAAGAAGGACTGGATGTACACGCAGCAGCAACAGGGTACGTTAGTAGAATAAAGGTTTCTCGCTATGGTTATGGCAAAGCCCTTTACATTACACATCCCAACGGTTATACAACGGTATATGCCCATTTAAAGAAGTTTGCGCCCAAAATCGAAACCTATGTAAAATCACAACAGTACAAAAACGAGCAGTTTGAAATTCAATTGTTTCCACAGAAAGCTGAATTGCTTATAAAATCTGATGAAATTGTTGCTTTATCGGGCAACACTGGCGGTTCTTCTGGTCCACATCTTCATTTTGAAATCAGAGATAAACAGGAACGCCCCATCAATCCAATGCTGTTTGGAATTGATGTTAGAGACAGTACCAAACCCTCTTTGTATGGCTTATTTGCATATCCCCTAGGAACAAACAGTCATATAGACGGTCAAACATCACGCAAAAAAATTAGATTGATTAAAGGATCAAATGGGGTTTACAAAACTGAACCCCTAAAGGCATTTGGCAACATCGGTTTTGGAATTATCTCTAACGACCGTCAAGACAATACATCAAATAAAAATGGGGTGGCCATGATTCAATCCTATTTTAATGGACAAAAAGCCTTGGAAATTGACTTTAAACGGTTTTCATTTGAAGAATCTAAACACATCAATCGCTTTATTGACTACACCTACTTTAGAAATCACAAACAAAGAATTCAAAAACTTTTTATTGAGGAAAACAACCCACTTAGTCTCTTCACTTTCAATGAAAACAAAGGTCAAATCAATATCGAAGAAAGCACTAACACTGTCTTTGCAATCGACATATTAGACTTCAAAGGGAACAAAACACAACTTAAAATTCCAATTTTAGGACAGTTTGTAGACTTGCCTTCAAAACCTGAAACTATTTCTAATCTCAGGCGTATCTATGCAGCTAAATCAACTACTTTGAGATCAAACTCCGTTTGGATTGATATTGCTGCAAATACATTTTACGAAGATTTAAGCTTAGATTTTAAAGTCCAAAACGACACTTTAGTGTTGAAACCAAAAGCCATACCACTTCAAAAATCAATCAGTATTAATTTTAACGTTGAAAAATACGATGAAAATGACCTCGGACAGCTCTATATAGCTTCAGTGTCAGACTATGGGAAATTGTACTACACCCCAACAAAACGCAAGGGTGATACACTGACAGCCCGCAGCAAATATCTAGGCACTTACACTTTGAGTAGCGACACTAAAGGGCCAATTATCAAAGCCCAAAATTTTAAAAACGGCAGTTGGTTGAGTAAAAAAGCATTTTTAAAAGTCAAAATTTTAGATGTTACTTCTGGAGTTAAAAATTACAGAGCCACGATAAATGGAAACTGGATTTTAATGGAATACGATCCAAAAACAAACAGTATCACTCATGATTTTTCGGATGGTATTGTCAATACTACTGAAAACAATTTAAAAGTTATCGTGACCGATAATGTTGGAAATAGTAGTAAATTTGAAGCGACATTTTATCGAAAAAATTAAACTGATCTTGAAGCATATATTTTTATTTCTTTTTATCACTTTATTGAGTTTGCATCAGAACTTGATCGCACAGACAGCCACTTTGACAGGTATCCTTTTAGACGAACTCAACAACCCAATTGAAAATGTAAACATTCAAGTAAATCAACTGGGAACAACCTCAAACACCAATGGCTTTTATAGACTTGAAATTCCTGCAAATAAAAATATAACCGTCGTCTACTCACACATTAACTACAAAGCTGTTTCTGTTATTTTCAATCTAAAAAGTACTGAAACTTATGAATTTAATCCCGTTTTAAAACTGGATATTGAGCAAATAGAAACAGTTGTGATAAAAGGGATTAAACGCAGTACTTTGGAGGGAGTAACGACCATTGACCCAAAAATAATAAGGACAATTAAAGGTGCTCAGCCAGGTGTTGAGAATCTTTTAAAAACCCTACCAGGGGTCAATATATCCAACGAGTTGAGCACTCAGTACTCTGTACGTGGCGGAAATTATGATGAAAATTTGGTGTATGTCAATGGCATTGAAGTTTACCGCCCATTTCTAGTGCGCTCGGGGCAGCAAGAGGGCTTGAGTTTTGTGAATTCGGATATGGTGCAAAAACTGGCATTTTCGGCAGGTGGATTTCAAGCAAAATATGGCGATAAATTATCTTCTGTTCTGGATATTACATACCGCAAACCCAAAAAATTTGGAGTCATTGCTGATTTTAATCTCTTGGGAGGAAGCTTGACTGCTGAGGGCATCTCAAAAGATTCTAAATTTTCAGCCCTATTTGGCCTGAGATACCGCGACAACAGTTTATTGGTAGATGCCAAGGAAACTCAAACCAATTACGATCCACAATTTTTAGATACACAAACCTATCTCACTTACCAATTTAGTCCTAAATTTGAACTGAGTTTCTTGGGAAATATTACCTCTAATACTTATAATTATGAACCTCAAACACGTCAAACAAATTTTGGAACTCTGACCAATCCCTTAGCATTACTGGTCTATTATCAAGGTCAAGAAAAAGATGCCTACAAAACCTATTTTGGAGCCTTGAAGGCAGCTTATAAAGTGAATGACAACTTGGACATAAAGTTGATCGGCTCAAGTTTTCATACAACTGAACAAGAATATTTTGACATTTTAGCGCAATACCGCTTGGGGGAAGTAAACAGCAACATTGGAGATGAAAATATTGGGGAGGTTGAATTTTCTGAAGGAATTGGTTCACAGATTAACCATGCTAGAAATGACTTAGACGCTTTGATTACCACGCTTGAGCACAGAGGAGACTTTAAAAAAGATAAAAACCATTTTCAATGGTCCATAAAATACACTCACGAAAATATTCGGGACCGGGTGGTAGAATGGGAAGTTATTGACTCTGCAGGATTTTCCATTAATCCACCAAATTTAGACAATTTTGATACGGAACCATACTCAGCGAATACAGGTCCTCTTGTCCCCTACGAAAACATACGTGCTACCAACAACACATCTGTCAATCGCTTGCAAGCGTTTGCACAATGGAGCAACCGAAGTTTTTTAGGAAACCAGGAAGTCTTTTACAATTTAGGAGTTCGTGCACACCAGTGGAAAATTAGTGGGGATGGTATAAATGACAACCAACAAATGGTTTTCAGTCCAAGAGCCCAATTCGGCTTTGTTCCAAATGGAAACAAAGACATGATTTTTAGATTGAGCGGGGGCTTGTATTATCAACCGCCGTTTTACAGGGAATTGAGAGACGCCAGTGGATCTGTAAACAGCAATGTGAAAGCGCAACGTTCAATACACTTGGTGGCCGCCCAAGAATACAACTTTAAAATTAAGAGACGACAATATAAATTAACTGCTGAGGCCTATTACAAAAACCTTTCAGACGTCAACCCCTACTCTGTGGAAAATGTAAGAATACGCTATGCAGCCAACAACAATGCAAAAGCCTATGCTTATGGATTGGACTTGCGTTTGAACGGTGAATTTGTTCCTGGAACGGAATCATGGATTTCATTTGGATATTTAAAAACAGAGGAAGCTATAGGAAACAGGTCGTTTATTGCACGTCCCATGGACCAAAGGCTTAAGTTTGGCATATTATTTCAAGACTATGTGCCCAATTTACCAAACATGAGAATGTATTTAAATTTAGTTTACAATACAGGGGTTCCCGGAGGTTCGCCAAGCTATGCCGATGTCTATGAATATCAAAACCGCTTACCTGATTACAAACGGGCCGATATAGGCATGTCCTACGTCATTGTTGGTGAGGACAAGCCCGCCAAAAATGGTTGGAAAAAATACTTTAAAGAACTCTCTGTTGGCCTTGAAATATTTAACATTTTTGACGTTCAAAATTCCATCACCAATACTTGGGTAAGAGATGTATATTCCAAACGGCAATATGCCATTCCCAATTATTTAACACCAAGGGTTTTTAATTTAAAACTCAGCATGCGCTTTTAGGCTGGTTCTAATACAAGATCTTTTAAAACGCCAATCACTTCGTCAATTTCAGATTTTGTATTGTACTTGCTAAATGAAAACCTAATGGAGGGTTTTTTAAGAGCTTCCTCTGAAAGAAATTCACGCAATACGTGAGAGCCTGAATCACTCCCACTTTGGCAAGCGCTGCCTTTGGAACAAGCAATTCCTTTTAAATCCAATTGAAATAAAAACAAAGGAGTTTTTTCAGTCGATACAGGTAAACATACATTGACCAAAGTGTATGTACTTTTTTCAAAATTATCACAACAGCCGTTGAATCCAACATCCGAGACTTCCGCTTTCAAACGGTCAATAAAATAAGCTTTTAAAGATTGGATATACTGCTTTTCAGATTCAAGATTTTGATAGGCAATTGACAAGGCAGTATCCAAACCAACAATATCGTGTATACTTTCGGTACCAGCGCGACAACCCCTTTCTTGTGCTCCGCCTGTAATGATGGGTTGTAATCCCAGACCGCTTCTCACAAATGCAAAGCCTATGCCTTTGGGCCCGTGGAATTTATGAGCACTGGCCGCCAAAAAATCAATAGGTATTAGGGATAAATCCAAATTGTAATGGCCTACAGACTGAACGGTGTCACTGTGAAACAAAGCTTTGTGTTTTTTACAAAGGTGGGCAACGTACTCGAGGTCTAAAATAGTGCCAATTTCATTGTTAATGTGCATTAAAGAAACCAAAGTCTTGACATTACTAAGGGCTAATAATTCTTGCAAGTGGTCCATACAGACTGTTCCGTCTTTAAGAACGTTGACGTAACTAACCATTACTTTAGATGTGGATTCAATAGCCGCGATGGTGTGACTTACAGCATGGTGTTCAATTTTTGAAGAAATGATGTGTTGAACACCCAAATCACAAACCGCAGAACGCAATACAAGATTGTCTGCCTCCGTTCCACCAGATGTGAAAATAATCTCAGAAGATTTGACATTAAAATGAGAAGCGATGCGCTTTCGGCACTGCTCAAGTACGGTTTTTGAAGACCGACCCAGGCTGTGTGTTGAAGATGGATTTCCGTAGGTAGACTTTAAAATGAGAGCCATCTTATCTGCCACTTCATTTCGAACGCATGTGGTTGCAGCATTGTCTAAGTAAATAGGCGTCATTTTATAGGTTTTAATTATAACAAAAATAATCAAATTAAATAATTGACAATAACATTCTATTTATTTCTTAATTCTGTTATTTTTGTTTAAAAAACCACAATATGCGTAACTGTTTTTTGTTTTTTACACTTATAATTTTCACTTGTGCTTGTAACGATGGCGAAATCATCGAAGTTCAATTGGATTTTGACAAAGATTTGGCTCTTTGCCAAATAGAGACTACAAACCAATCTGGAAGTTCTAATTCAAGCTTTTTATTTTACGATACAAGATCTGACCCGTTTGAATCCTTAAGCTTACTGATTCCAAACACCTCCACCACCCAATCCATTTTTAACCCTGTGAATAATGGAGAGGTTCAAAGCATTGCTATTGATGGAAATACCGTGCAATTTCATTACCGTTCTTACAATGGAGATCCAAACAACCTAATATGTGCCGTCATACCGCCTGCAGATGTCAATATCACCCAAAGTTATCCAGCTTCTGGAGGAATCGCAGACTTTACATCCACTTTTGTTGATGATGACCAAGATGGTGTCCCCACAATATTTGAAATTGACGGGGATTCTGATGGAGATGGTATTCCCAACTATATTGATGAGGATGATGACGGGGACAATGTTTTGACCATGAACGAAATACCAGACCCTAACGGCGATGGCGATTTATCTGATGCGCAAGATACAGATGGCGATCTCATCCCTGACTATTTAGATAGTGATGATGACAATGATGGCACCCTGACAATAAATGAAGACGAAAATGGAAATGGTAATTTATTTGATGATATTGCGAGTGGCTCAATCACAGCTCGCTTTTTAGATGAGAATTTTTCAAATTCATATACCGTTTTAACATTCAATGAAAATCACTTCTTTCGCATTGTAACTGTTTCAATCCTTCTGACAAACATTGACATCTCCATTTTGGCCGCAGACAGTCTGTTTATGGGTACCTATGAAACAATACTTATATTATAATGACTGCTTTTGAAAAATATACACTTCGGTAGCTCCTTGACCATATTTTTGGTAGCTTCCTGGGTAAAACTTTATGTTATCATAACGCCCAAATAAGTATTCCAGCTCTAATTTTAAAACACCTGCACCCACACCGTGGATAAAAATTACCCTTTGAATGCGTTTTGAAATGGCAAATTCCAAACGGCGTTTGGCAGTGTCTAATTGCAGTGTAAGCATATCATAGTTGCTCATATTCTTGGTTGATTTAACAAGTTGGTGAATGTGTAAATCCACTTCCATTGAAGGAGGTTTTTTGAACTTTTTCTTTGATATTTGAGATTTTTTCAACTTGTTTGAGGCCTTTTCGGAAAGAATCTGATCTATAGAACTGAACTTAAAAGAACTTGTTTTTAATAGATTATCACTAATTTTTACCAAGTCTTTACTTTTGAAAACCAAATCAAAACCATTTGTAGTTTCAATCTCTATATCTGCCCCCTTGATCTTAGAGATCCGGCCAGAAATATCATCATCCATCACACAAACAAAATCACCAATTTTAAAATTCATTCTTCTTCTTCGTAAGATTGTACAGCATAGGGGTCAATGGAGGGCTTATCCCCAATACCCCTTGAAATTAAATAAAGTCCTATAACCAACAAAAGTAAACCAACAATAGATAAAAAAGTCTGAGAATTGGACAGCAACTCGTCGCATATCAAAAGGCAGAGTCCAAGTATTGATGCCCAATATTTAATTGAATTATTTACCATTTTTAAAATTTATAAACTCAAAAGTAAAATCTTTGGCTCAATTCATCGATTCTATATTCATTTTTTTTATTATTTGATAAATAATTTCTTTCTTTGAAAATAATTATTTTATGACGTTCGAAAACTACATGTTGCCATGCTTAAATAAGAGCCTTTTTGGATTTGATTGCATGGGCTGTGGATTTCAACGTGCTTTATTGGCTGTATTTCAAGGCCAATTTATAAAAGCACTCTGGCTTTACCCCGCAATTTTTCCGCTTTTGTTATTAGCAACTACTGTGGTATTGTCAAAATTCTATAAATTTAAATTTCATCAAAAAACTATCAATTTACTGTCTTTAATTTCAATAGGAACCATCATTACTAACTACCTTATAAAACTAACATTGTCATGAAAAAATCATTAAACACTACAGTCGTATACATTCTTAGCATCCTTGGACTTCTGTGTTGTTGTTTTGGCGGCCTTGGATTTTTATTGTCGGGGCCAGCCTATTTAATGGCCAATAAAAAAATAAAAGATGCTGAACTCAATCCTGAGGATTATGAAGGCAGTGTGTCTGCCATGAATACCGCAAAAATTGTAGCTCTTATCATACTGGCCATTAATTTACTTATTTTCATACGCACAATCTATGTTATTGCCACTGGAGATTTTAGTGAATTTCAAAAAGAATGGGAGAAAGCAATGGAGGAACTCAACCAGTCTGCACTCCTAATTTAAAACTTTAATTTTCAAACATAGAAAGGGTCTGAATGATGATATCCACACAAGCTAGGAGTTCATTTTCTGTCATGACCAAAGGCGGTGCAAAGCGGATGATATTGCCATGGGTGGGCTTTGCCAATAACCCATTATCTCTAAGCTTTAAACAAATATTCCAAGCCGTGTCGCTATCTTCAGAGTCATCAATCACAATGGCGTTAAGCAGACCTTTTCCTCGTACGAGTTTGACAATTCTACTCTTTTCGATATATGCATTTAAACGCTCTCTAAAAAGATTTCCCAGGCTGTAGGCCTTTTCCGTTAGCTTTTCCTCAACAATAACTTCTAAGGCAGCATGTGCCACGGCACAAGCGAGCGGATTGCCCCCAAATGTTGAACCGTGTTCTCCAGGCCCAATACACATCATAACAGCGTTATCAGCCAAAACAGCGGACACTGGAAAAACTCCACCCGAGAGGGCCTTCCCCAAAACAAGGATATCAGGGCGAGCGGCTTCGTAATCGGTTGCCAACATTTTACCAGTACGTCCAATTCCGGTTTGTACTTCATCTGCGATAAATAAAACATTGTATTTGTCGCAAAGGGTTCTAACTCCGGACATATAACCATCATCGGGGACAACCACTCCAGCCTCACCTTGGATCGGCTCCACCATAAATGCACAAACGTTTGGGTTTTTTAAAGCGCTTTCTAAGGCCTTTAAGTCGTTGTAGGGAATCAAATCATAGCCAGGCATAAAAGGTCCAAACCCATTATAAGACAAAGGATCATCGGAAGTTGAGATAGCGGCGAGGGTCCTGCCCCAAAAATTACCGTTGACAAAAACAATTCTGGCCTTGTCTTTTTCTATCCCTTTTTTTAGGTAACCCCATTTTCTAGCGAGTTTGTTGGCCGTTTCACCACCCTCAACACCTGTGTTCATTGGCAGTACTTTATCATAGCCAAATAAATTTGTAACATAGGCTTCATAGCGGCCCAAAACATTATTGTGAAAGGCTCTGGAGGTAAGTGTGAGAACTTTAGACTGTAATTCAAGGGCCTTGACAATTTTTGGATGACAGTGCCCCTGGTTAACAGCGGAATAGGCCGATAAAAAGTCAAAATACTTTTTGCCCTCTACGTCCCAAACATAAACGCCCTCTCCTTTGGTTAAAACCACGGGTAAGGGGTGGTAATTATGAGCGCCGTATTCAGCCTCTAAATTGATGGCCTCTTCGGAAGAGTTTACATTTAAAAAAGACATATTAATAATATTTATAAGATTTGGAAAAAACCATTCCTACTTTAACTGGAGAGAAATCACCCAAGTGTATGCAAATTAATAAGATTTTTTCTGTTACAGAAATAAAACAACCCTAAAATACGGGTTTCGAATACAGAACAATGAACCAACAATTTTAACCCAATTGGTTCAGCTGACATTGTTTTTTAGAGTATTTTTACCCCATGCCTAGGAAAAACAAAAAAAAAGAATTTTTCAACATTAAAGTTTTAGATGCAGGGGCCAAAGGCAAGAGCGTTGCAAAAGCACCGGATGGAAGAATTGTATTTCTTTCGGATGCTGTTCCCGGCGATGTGGTAGATATTCAAACTTTTAAAAAACGAAAGGCTTATTACGAGGGGAAAACCACTAAATTTCACAAGTTTTCTAAAGACAGAGTCCCCCCACTCTGCTCGCATTTTGGAATTTGTGGAGGCTGTAAATGGCAATATATGTCCTATGAAAAACAATTGTTTTTTAAACAAAAAGAGGTGGTAAATAACTTGAGTCGCATTGGCAAATTAAATCTGCCTGAAATCTCGGCAATTTTAGGAGCCAAGAACCCCTATTTTTACAGAAATAAGATGGAATTTTCGTTTAGTGATAACCGCTGGCTCTCTCAAATAGAAATTCAGTCTGAGCAACCCATTGAAAATAGAAATGCATTGGGATTTCACATCCCGGGCATGTGGGATAAAATTTTGGACATAGACAAGTGCTGGCTTCAAGCGGATCCCTCCAATGCCATTCGAAATGCCCTTAAAAACTTTGCAATTTCTAAGAATATTCCCTTTTTCAATGCCCGTAAACAGTCTGGGGTTTTAAGAACACTCATGATTCGTACAAGCAGTAAAAAAGAAATCATGGTGTTGGTGCAGTTTTATAAGGCAACAGCAAAACAGCTTGAAATAATTTTAAATTTTCTCAAAATATCATTTCCTGAAATAACTGCTTTGTTATACGTAATAAATGCCAAGGGGAATGATACGATTTACGATCAAAAAGTAATCTGTTACCAAGGGAGAGATCATATCTACGAAGAAATGGAGGGGCTGCAATTTAAAATCAATGCCAAATCCTTCTATCAAACAAATTCAGAACAAGCTTATAACTTATATAAAATCACGCGAGATTTCGCTGGGCTAACAGGAAATGAAATTGTGTATGACTTGTATACTGGAACCGGAACCATTGCACAATTTATTGCCAAAAAAGCACAAAAAGTAATTGGTGTTGAAGCAGTTCCTGATGCCATAAAGGCCGCCAAAGAAAATGCTAAGCACAACAACATCAAAAATGTTGATTTTTTTGTGGGAGATATGAAATATATATTTAATGATGATTTTATCAAAACCCACGGACATCCAGATGTCATTATAACAGATCCTCCTAGAAATGGGATGCATAAAGATGTTGTGGCACAAATTTTAAAAATCAATCCAAAAAAAATAGTTTATGTGAGTTGCAACAGTGCCACGCAAGCAAGAGATTTGGAGTTGATGAATCACAATTATAAAGTTATTAAAACACAAGCAGTGGACATGTTTCCGCAAACACAGCATGTAGAAAATGTTGTACTTTTGGAAAAAATAATTTAAATCACTTATGCAACGGATTTTATTTTTTGGATTGTTTTTGTTTTTATGGGGCTGTGAACCGGATGATATCTGTAGTGATAACACGCAAACGACGTCGCGTCTGGTCATTGAATTTTATAATATTGAAAATCTCACTGATACGAAAACGGTTCCGGGTCTTTATGCCCTGGGCCTCGACAGCGATGGAAATGAAGTTACTATTTATGGAGAGACTGTAAATTCCACCTCAAGAATTGCATTGCCATTAGATGGGAATCAAAACAACAGTACATTTATTTTATATAAAAATTACAATGAAGTAGACGGCGTTATTGAAGGCAATGCAGATGTCATCAGTGTAAACTACACGACTCAAGCTGTTTATGTATCGAGGGCTTGTGGCTACAAGAATTTACACACAATACAAAGTTTTGAAATTGAAACAGATTCTGACATGTGGATGGTTTTTTCCAGCATATCAAACTATGAAATCGCTAATGAAAATACAATACATGTTGAAATATTTCATTAAAACAACTGTGGTCTTTTTGATCAGTATGCCTTTGATCAGCCAAGAAACTCAAAATGAAATCTTGGAAAACTCCCAGGGGTTCAAAGAAAAATATGGCCTCCGCTTTGGACTTGACCTCAGTAAACTGGGACGTACCGCTTTTGAAAAAGATTATTTAGGATTTGAACTGGCTGGGGATTACCGCCTGACAAAGCGCCTATACATTGCAGGAGAATTAGGATTTGAAGAGAAAGCTACTGAGACAGAATTTTTGGAATCCAACGCCTCCGGGAGTTATTTTAAAGTGGGAGTTGATTTTAATCTGTACCGCAACTGGTTGGGAATGGAAAACTTAATTTTTACAGGTTTTCGTGCGGGCATTGGCAGTTTTAAACAATCTCGTGACCGGTATACAATTTACGACGCCAACAATCAAACTTGGGGACAAATTAACAACAACGAAAGTGTCGAATTTTCAGGCCTCACAGCTGGCTGGATTGAATTGCTTTTTGGTGTCAAAGCTGAACTTTTTAATAATTTATTTTTGGGGTTCAACTTACAACTCAAAGCCCGTTTGTCAGAGACAGAAGTGAATAATTTTGAAAATATTTACATCCCGGGTTTTGGACGTACCTATGACAGCTCCAAGATTGGAACAGGCTTTAGTTATACGCTTTCTTATTTGATACCCATCTACAAAAAAAGCCCTAAAAGCAAAGAGAATAAGGAGGTGTTAGATGCTCCAACAACCTCACAATTTTAGCGTATTAATTTTTTATACTTGATGCGTTTGGGCACTGTATCGCCACCGAGACGCTGGCGTTTGTTGGCCTCGTATTCGCTGAAGCTGCCTTCGAAAAAATAGACTTCCGAATGGCCTTCAAACGCTAAAATATGTGTACATATTCGATCTAAAAACCAGCGATCGTGACTGATAACTACCGCACAGCCAGCAAAACTTTCAAGTCCCTCTTCCAATGCCCTCAAAGTATTAACATCCAAATCATTGGTCGGTTCATCTAAAAGTAAAACATTGCCCTCCTCTTTTAGTGTCATGGCCAAGTGCAATCGGTTGCGCTCTCCGCCAGATAATAATTTTACTTTTTTGTTTTGCTCACTGCCCGAAAAATTAAAGCGACTCAAATAGGCGCGAGAATTGACCTGACGTCCCCCCATCATTATAAGTTCTTGTTCATCACTGAAGTTCTGCCAAATTGTTTTTTCTAAATCAATATTTGAGTGGCTTTGATCAACGTATGCAATCTTGGCTGTTTCACCAACACTAAAAGTTCCTTTGTCTGAAGATACTTCGCCTTGAATCATTTTAAAAATAGTCGTTTTTCCAGCACCGTTAGGCCCTATAATCCCAACGATTCCCGCTTGTGGTAATTTAAAGTTCAAATTGTCATAAAGTAACTTTTCGCCATAAGCTTTGCCAACGTTGACGGCTTGAATGACATTGGTCCCTAATCTAGGGCCATTTGGTATGTAAATTTCTAATTTTTCATCCAGTTGCTTTTGGTCCTGATTTAAAAGTTTGTCATAGTTCTTAAGTCGAGCTTTTTGTTTTGTCTGACGGCCTTTGGCTCCTTGTCGTACCCATTCTAATTCTCGTTCTAATGTTTTTTGTCGTTTGGAGGCCGTTTTACTCTCCTGAGCCAATCGCTTGGACTTTTGATCCAACCAAGATGAATAATTTCCTTTCCAAGGGATACCCTCCCCTCTATCAAGTTCTAAGATCCAACCGGCGACATTGTCCAAAAAATAGCGGTCGTGAGTGACGGCAATCACAGTGCCTTTATACTGTGCCAAATGCTGTTCCAACCAATGAACAGACTCAGCATCTAAATGGTTGGTAGGTTCGTCCAATAACAAAATATCAGGCTGTTGCAGTAACAAGCGACACAAGGCCACGCGGCGGCGCTCACCTCCAGAGAGAACAGCGATTTTTTTATCGCTCTCTGGGGTGCGTAAAGCATCCATGGCTATGTCTAATTTAGTGTCTAATTCCCAGGCATTTAAGGCATCAATCTGATCTTGAAGCTCAGCTTGACGGTTCATCAGTTTTTCCATGCGATCGGAATCTGAATAAACTTCCTCCAATCCGAACATATCGTTGATTTTATTGTATTCATCTAAAACGGCTACGGTCTCAGCAACCCCTTCTTTGACGACTTCTAGTACTGTTTTTTCGGCCTCTAACTGAGGCTCCTGCTCTAAGTAACCAATGGAGTAATCTTGGGAAAAAACCACATCGCCTTGGAAATTTTTATCCACGCCTGCAATGATTTGTAACAAGGTAGACTTGCCAGAACCGTTGAGTCCTAAAATTCCAATTTTAGCGCCATAAAAAAAACTTAAATATATATTTTTCAAAACTGGAGAATTGGCACTTTGGAAGGATTTAGTGACCCCAGACATTGAAAAAATTATCTTTTGATCATCACTCATCAGACCCGTCCTTTTAAGGCATTAAACACCCATGCTATGGCAAAAAAGCCAATGCCTACAGCAGCAAAGCCCCAGCCTGCTATTTCATTGTAACGGAAAGCACCAAGGGCGATCAACCCCAAACCTACAAATATCATGATATACGTGGCCCAAGCCAATACAGTGTTTTTGTTCATCTTGTTGTTTGTCAATTTAATTTCAAATATCGTGAATAAATTAAGTTTTATAAAATTAATTTACAGTAAATAAAATGACTCTTTTTTATTAAATTTGAGGACATTTGAAAACAGCTAGAAAAAATTTAGCACAGACTAAAAAAATACGCGTTCTACTATGATTGAAATACTAATTGGATTTTTGTGTGTTGTAATATTGGGGCTTCTTTATTTTGTGTTTACCTCAAGGAACAACTCTGATTCAACCGCAACCAATGATTTAATTCAATTTTCAAATGCGCTCAGCAGCCAAATCCAAGACATTAGAAAGGAGATAGATACCAATTCTAAAGAGAGTAGAACTGAAATTGAAGGCAAATTAAATGCCATTAATAAACAAATTAATGATTTTAATAAAACTTCCACGACCAATATTACGCAACAGTTCAAAGAATCCAATAAAGTTATAAAAGACGTGACCGCCGAACTAGAAAAA
>PBQM01000059.1 GCA_002725015.1 Flavobacteriaceae bacterium
AGACTTATTATTACGTAAAGATTGACAATGAAAACGGTTTGCGCATGAATGCTGCGAATGAACCTACATTGTCAGCGGACACAACATTCACAAGCTTTCACGATTATCAGTTTGTTGAAAATGATAAATATAATATAGGACAAATGGGGCGGCGCTGGTTTGGACATCGCTTTTACTTTGAAAATACACGTAATTTTAATTTTAATTTCCCAAACCTGATTAGCAGCAGTCCTTTAAAACTAAAGGTTTATTTGGCTGCCACGGCAGAATCCACCACAAATATGGAGATCAAAGTTAATGGCGTTGATGCGGGAAACCTATCCTTAGCATCCGTAGAATATGGTATTCTAGCAACCGAAAGTATCTTAAACAACAATGTTGAAAGCAGTACGGATAACGTTACAGTAGATTTATTTTACAACAACAATGGAAACCCATCTGCCTCAGCATATTTAGACTATATTTCTATTGAAGTAGAAAGATCACTCATCGCTGCTACTCAGCAATTTCAGTTTAAAAACAACAACGCTGCTTTGCTGAGCGGTGTTGGCTCCTACAACATAGACAATGCAACAGCGATTGATGAAGTTTGGGACATTACAGACCCTTATAACCCATCATTTTACACAAATACAGAAAACAATTCTGATTTCAGCTTTAAAACAACACTTGGAAGCCTTAAAACTTACCAAGCTGTGGCTTTTTCAGATGCCTATATACCAAGGTTGTTATCCAATACCGCTGTGGCCAATCAGGACCTTAAAGGCAGTATTTTCTTGAATGCACAAGGCCAGTTTGAAGACCTAGATTACTTGATTATTACGCCCCAATTCTTGCTAACACAAGCGGAGCGCTTGGCCAATATCAACAGAATAAAAAATAACCTAAAAGTAAAGGCTGTCACACTTGAATCTATTTATGCTGAATTTAGCTCTGGTATGCAAGATATATCCGCCATAAGAAATTTTGTCAAATACGTATATGACAATTCTAGCAATCCAAATGCACGCCTAAAATACCTTTGCCTATTTGGCGATGCTTCATTTGACTACAAGGACCGTATTCAAAACAACACAAACATCGCACCCTCATGGATGTCGACCAACAGTTTCAGTCTGACAAGCTCTTTTGTATCAGACGATTTTTTTGGTATGATGGACCCCAACGAAGGTAGCATGTCTACCGCAGACAAGCTAGATATTGCAGTGGGAAGAATTTTAGCCGATACCCCACAACGCGCCATTGAAATGGTGGATAAAGTTGAATCCTATTACAATAGTGATGCCTTTGGCAACTGGCGCAACAATTTTTTGTTAATTTCTGACGACGTTGACAAGCTCAGTGACCGATTGTTGCAGCAAACAACAGACGAAATTGCCGAAGATGTAAAAGACTCCAAGCCATTTATAAATGTAGAAAAAATACACACTGATACTTTTGCCCAAGAAACTTCATCTGCAGGAAGCCGATATCCCCTAGTCAATAAAGCCATATTTGATGCGCTTGAAGTCGGTGCAATAGTTGTAAATTACTTTGGCCATGGTGGCGAGGATGGCCTGGCACAAGAACGTATATTTGATAAAATAAACGCCCAAGAGCTCAACAATCCAAACAAACTAAGCTGCTTTGTGACAGTGACTTGCGAATACACAAAATTTGACAACCCACTAAGAAAAACAGCGGGTGAATTTTTATATTGGAACAAAAGAGGTGGTGCCATCGGACTGATTTCAACTACAAGGCAAATCTTTATCAGCGTAGGTATTCAGCTCAACACCACCCTAAGCCAATATTTATTTGATTTTGAAAACAGCCAAACCATGAGCATAGCTGAAGCCTTAAGGCTTACAAAAAACGACCCAGCAGTCACCAACAACTCCCAAAGACGTTTGGTTTTCTTTATTGGAGATCCAGCCCTTAGATTGCCTTTAGCTGAACCTGATATAATTGCCTCAAAACTAAATGACCAAGATATTAATAGTTCCAACATTACACTGCAAGCCCTGAGCCCAGCAAAAATCGAAGGATTTGTCTCTGACAATCAGGGTAATATTTTAAGTAATTACAATGGTACTCTTACAACCACAATATACGATAAGAATATTCAAAGGTCGACCTTGGGTAACGACGGAACAACTATTGATGGTCAGCTCATTACTATGGATTATGATGCATTGGGTGAGGTCCTTTTTAGAGGACAATCGTCTGTTGAAAATGGCGCGTTTGAGGTTAATTTTATCGTTCCTAGGGATATTTTAATACCTGTTGGAAATGGTAAAATTAGCTTTTATTCAAAAACAAATGCGCCGCTCTCTGATCAAAGAGGCTATAATTTTGATATTCAAATTGGAGGCGTTAATTTAAGCGCCGCTGAGGACAATATAGGTCCAGATATAGAACTTTATATGAATGATGAGAGTTTTATTTCTGGGGGTATAACTAATGAAAACCCTACCCTTATTGCCAAATTATACGACGAAAATGGCATCAATACAGCCAGTGGTGTGGGTCATGACATTGTAGCTCTGCTGGACGGGGATGAAACCAACCCTTATTATTTAAATGATTATTATGTTGCAGATGTGGACAGTTACCAAAACGGAAGCTTGAGTTATCCATTTAGAAATTTATCCCCAGGCTTGCATACATTGTCCTTAAAAGCATGGGACGTATATAATAATGCCTCCACCAAAGAAATTCAGTTTATGGTCTTTGATCAAGACCAAAGTTTGGAGATTACCAATGTTCTGAATTACCCAAATCCCTTTGTTAACTATACTGAATTTTGGTTTAACCACAATAGTTCGGGGGTGTTAAACGTTTCTATACAAATATTCACGATTTCAGGGAAATTGGTTAAGACTATCAACAGTCAAACTAACGCAAGTGGAAGTACAAGTTCACTTTCAAGAAACATTAGTTGGGATGGTACAGACGATTTTGGAACAAAGATTGGCAAAGGTGTTTACGTATATAAATTAAATGTAAAGTCAGCGCTCACTGGCCTAAAATCAGAAAGAATTGAAAAACTTGTTATCCTTTAATAATAACTTATATTTGTTTGATTCAAAATTAAAAATGATGAACAGAAAAAAAAATTGGCTCTTTTGTGAAGTCTTTATTGCATTAACAATTGTGCTATTTTATTGTAATAACCTTAAAGCTCAATCGGTCACAATTCCAAATTCAGATACCAGAGTAATCACAACAGGAGTCCCCTTTTTACTCATTGCCTCAGATGCTCGGGCTGCATCCTTGGGTGATATGGGAGTCGCTACTTCTGTCGACACTTATTCTCAGCAATGGAACCCTTCCAAATATGCTTTTTCTGAAACTAAATCTGGCTTTGGTATTAGTTATACTCCATATTTGAGTAAACTTGTAAACGATATTTTTCTAGCCAATATCACTTACTTTAACCGCATCAATGAACGCAGTTCATTTGCAGCAAGTTTTAAATACTTTTCATTGGGTGAAATAGAACTTAGAGAAGATGAATTTGACCTTGGTATTATTGAAAAGCCCAACGAGCTCACTTTAGATATATCTTATGCCTTGCGCTTATCTGACCAATTTTCAATGTCGGTAGCCTTACGCTACTTGCGTTCGGATTTAAAAATTCAAGCCTTAGACCCCAATGCAAAATCCGCAAGTTCCTTTGGTGTTGATATCGCAGGCTATTATCAAAGTGAAGAGGTGGCCTATAATGAGTTTAATGGCCGTTGGAGAGGCGGCTTTGCCCTGCAAAATATCGGGCCAAAATTAAAGTACGATGACGCGGGCCGTGAAAACTTTATTCCCACCACACTCAGGCTTGGTGGTGGTTTTGATTTTATTTTCGACTTCTACAATAAATTAAGTCTCACTGCTGAGGTCGCTAAATTACTTATTCCAACACCGCCTGTTTACGGTACTGAATATAATTATACAGATGCAAATGGCAATGGGATTTATGATCCTGAAAATGGTACCGATACAACGGACACTGATAGCCTTGGTCAAATTCTAAATAGCAATGTGATTTTAGATGGACAAGATCCTAACGTCGGTTTTGTTCAAGGTATCTTCCAATCCTTTAATGATGCACCAGGTGGTTTTAGTGAAGAACTTGATGAATTTACTTGGGCCCTCAGTGCAGAGTATCTATACCAAGATTCATTTGCCTTACGTGCAGGGTATTTTAATGAAAATGAAACTAAGGGTGCCCGTAAATTCTTTTCATTAGGTGCTGGGTTTAAATACTCTTCTGTAGACATTGATATGTCTTACCTTTTTTCTGCTTCCAAAGTACAAAGCCCACTTGAAAATACTCTTAGGTTTTCATTGTCATTCAATATTGGTGAGGGAGAATATTTAGAGTATTAATTAATGTAAACAGGTTTGAACAAATAAAAAAGTAAAATATAATCATTCAATTTAAACATCCCCAAATTGTCTTTTATTTTGAAAATTAATGCCAAAAAGAGCTCTTTTTTTAGTTGTATTTATTTTACCGCTGTGTTTACAAATTACCCTGTTGTCCGCGCAATCCTTTACCAATCCCATTTTGCCTGGAGGCTATCCAGACCCATCTGTTTGTAAAGTGGGTGATTTTTTCTACATGGCAAACTCTTCCTTTGAGTATTTCCCAGGAATCCCCATTCACAAAAGTAAAGACTTGGTCAACTGGACCTTAATTGGCCACGGATTGGATCGCGAATCACAGTGTAACGCGACCATAAATCTTGTGGATGTACAATCTAATGGGGGTATTTATGCTCCGAATTTGCGATTCCAAGAGGGCACCTTTTACATTATTACCACCGCCATCTACCAGGATGCCAAAACCAAAAAATCTGGAGGTAAAAACTTTATAATCACAGCCAGCGATGCTGCGGGTCCATGGTCGGATCCGGTAGTAGTGAGGGGAGCACCTGGGATTGACCCTGACCTTTTCTTTGATGAAGATGGACGTGTTTGGTACGTTGGCAACCACAAACCAAAAGACCCTGAATTTACAGACCAAAAAGAGATTTGGTTGCAAGAGATCAATCTAAAAACATTTCAGCTCATGGGCGAACGCTACAGCTTGTGGCGTGGTGCTTGTGATGGTGTTTGGACTGAAGGCCCCCATATCTATAAAAAGAATGGGGCCTATTATTTAATGATTGCTGAAGGTGGGACTTCATTCAACCATGCTGTTATGGTGGCAAAAAGTGACCGTATAACAGGTCCCTATATTTCCAATATGAGAAATCCTATTTTTAGCAGCCGACAGCTGTCCTATGACAACTGGGTTCACAGCACGGGTCATGGTGATTTGATTGAACTAGAAGACGGGCGTTGGTATATGACACTTTTGGGGGTTCGAGGAGATTTAAATCGGAAGTCCAATATGGGCAGGGAAACTTTTATTGTTCCTGTCGTTTGGGAACGAGAAGTTCGCGGCAATGGGGAAAGGAATTTATGGCCGGTAGTGGCGCCAAAAACTGGTCGGATTGAAAGACACAATCCCATTATTTTTGATGCTATAAAAGCGCCCTCTAAAAAATTAAACTTTACAGACGATTTTCAAAGCCCCGAACTTGGGTTGGCATGGACTTTTAGAAGAGTGCCCATGCCCAATACCCTGACCCTTAAAGACCGCCCGGGTTATCTTCGCCTTTACACCCACTCCAATACCATTTCAAATCGAAAACGCAGCCATTTTACCGGAATAAAACAAACTGAAAGTGATTTTGAGTTTATTACTAAAATACATTTCAATCCAAAGGATGATAACTCTGAAGCAGGAATTGCAGTTATTCAAAAAGACAATAACTTTGTGTCTTTTACTCTGCGCAAAGACAAAGCGGGCATGCGAATTGAAGTCGTTCATAAAAACAAGAAAAAAAATACTTTAAAATCTCATAAAATCAAATCCTATAAGGGAGTTATAAAACTAAAATTGGTATCCTCCAATGACCAATATATTTTTTCCTATGCCACAAAAGGCAAGGCCTATAAAACATTGATCACAACTGCTGCAGACTTGGTTCTATTTAGTGGTTTTACCGGGGCACACATTGGGCCTTATGCAACAAGCAATGGTCAAAACAACCTTGATTACGCTGATTTTGATTGGGTAAAATATGTGCCCAGGCCAAGGAAATAAGCTTGAATATGATGTCTGTTAAAATGAAAAAAATTAATCTTAAATGTGAATTTACAGTTTACGACTCCCAAAAAGCCTTGCCCAATGACGTAATTCAACTCATCAAAGCCGCTGAGGAGGCACAAAAGAAAGCCTATGCGCCCTATTCTAACTTTTTGGTAGGCGCTGCTTTGAGGTTGGAAAATGGCGAAATCATTAGTGGTAGCAACCAAGAAAATGCCGCCTACCCCTCCGGACTTTGTGCTGAGCGAACCGCTATATTTTATGCGAGTTCCCAATTTCCAAATCAAAAAATCTTACAAATGGCCGTTTCTGCTGGGTCCAAAACAAAACCAACAAAGCGCCCCATCCCTCCATGTGGTGCCTGCCGTCAAGCCTTGGCAGAATATGAACAAAAACAAAATACGCCCATAGAACTCTACTTTAAGGGTACTGAAGGGGACATTGCCTATTCAAAATCAGTGGAAAATATTTTACCGTGGATCTTTGATAAAAATCAATTATAAATTTTAGTCAAAAATTTACGCCTTCCTTTTTCAGGTTAACAATCAAAGTGTTATTTTTGTAAACACATTAGCAAACCCATTGTAAGCAAATGCAAGAAATAACCAAAGAGACGTATTTAGACTGGTATGAAAATATGCAGTTTTGGCGGAAGTTTGAAGACAAACTGGCCGCAGTTTATATCCAGCAAAAAGTAAGAGGATTCCTTCACCTTTACAATGGCCAAGAAGCTGTTCTGGCAGGTGCACTGCATGCTATGGACCTGAGTAAAGATAAAATGATAACGGCCTACAGAAATCACGTTCAACCCATCGGTATGGGAGTGGACCCCCGCAGAGTAATGGCAGAATTGTATGGAAAAGCAACTGGCACCTCTCAAGGTTTGGGTGGTTCTATGCATATTTTTTCTAAAGAACATGGTTTTTATGGGGGGCATGGTATTGTTGGTGGTCAAATTCCACTGGGAGCCGGTATGGCTTTTGGTGATAAGTATTATGAACGGGAGGCGGTCACACTTTGTTTTTTTGGAGATGGTGCAGCCCGTCAAGGTTCATTACATGAAACTTTTAATATGGCAATGAATTGGAAACTTCCAGTGGTATTTGTATGTGAAAATAACGGCTACGCCATGGGAACTTCAGTGGAGCGTACGGCCAATCACACGGATATTTGGAAGCTAGGACTTGGATATGAAATGCCTTGTGGCCCTGTTGATGGAATGAATCCTGTAAAAGCAGCGGAAGCCTTTGACGAAGCCATACAACGGGCCAGACGTGGGGACGGTCCTACATTTTTGGAAATGAAGACCTACCGATATAGAGGTCACTCTATGAGTGATGCACAGCATTACAGAACCAAAGACGAGGTCAAAGAATACCAGAAAATCGATCCAATTACCCAAGTTAAGGACATCATCATAGAAAAAAATTATGCGACTGAGGATGACATCAAAGCCATCAATGCACGTGTAAAAGAGCTTGTAGCTGAATGTGAAAAATTTGCAGAAGAATCCCCATTTCCAGAAAAAAGTCTGATGTATGATGCTGTTTATGAGCAAGAAGATTACCCATTTTTAAAACATAAATTATAAACTATGGCCATCGTTGTAAACATGCCGCGCTTGAGTGACACCATGGAAGAAGGCACCGTGGCCAGCTGGTTAAAAAAGGTCGGAGACCGCATAGAGGAAGGTGATATACTTGCTGAAATTGAAACGGATAAAGCAACCATGGAATTTGAATCCTTTAACGAAGGGATACTATTACATATCGGAGTCCAAGAAGGTGAAACGACCAAAGTTGATGAATTACTGGCCATTATCGGAGAAGAAGGAGAAGACATCTCTGCCCTCATTGAAGGTGGATCCAATGCTGATGAAGACATCTCAGAAAACATCTCAGAAGACATCTCAGAAGTCACTTTAGAAACTGAGGCAACTGCTAAAGCCCCAGAAAGCTCGACAGCTGAAATGCCCGAAGGGGTTATTGTCGTCACCATGCCGCGATTGAGCGATACCATGGAAGAGGGCACCGTGGCCAGTTGGTTAAAAAATGTAGGTGATTTTGTGGAAGAAGGCGAGATCTTAGCAGAGATTGAGACTGACAAAGCCACCATGGAATTTGAATCCTTTAACGAAGGAACACTGCTGCATATTGGCCTTTCCGTTGGGGAATCCGCAAGTGTAGACGATCTTTTGGCCATCATTGGACCTGAAGGAACCGATGTCAGTGGTATTGCTCAAAATTTTAAGCCAGTAACCGCAGAAACTCAAACGGAAGAGGCCGCAAAAACAAAAATTGAATCCCCAGCACCAACAGTGGTTGTTGAAACCCCAAAGGTTGAGCCTCCCAAAAGCGAGGACCCTCTAACTACAATGGCAACCAATGGAAGAATATATATCTCCCCATTGGCAAAGAAAATTGCTGAAGAAAAAGGCATTGCGCTAGGCCAAGTTCAAGGAACAGGAGAGAACGGACGCATCATTAAAAGAGATGTAGAAAACTTTAGTCCAACCAGTGCTCCCTCTGTAGCGACGGTTCCTAAGTTTGTAGCTTCAGGCCAAGAAGACTTTGATGAAGTCAATCACTCACAAATGCGAAAAGTGATTGCCAAACGACTCGGTGAATCCAAGTTCTCTGCACCACACTATTACCTTGCTGTGGAATTTGATATGGACAACACCATTGCATTTAGAAAGCAATACAACTCTATACCAGAAACTAAAATATCCTTTAATGATATAGTGGTTAAGGCCTGTGCATTATCACTCCGCCAACACCCGCAGGTCAATTCTCAGTGGTTTGAAGATCGAATGAGGCTTAATAACCATGTGCACATTGGTGTGGCTGTTGCAGTAGAAGATGGATTGGTAGTTCCAGTGGTGAAATTTGCCAACGCACAAAGCCTCCCACAAATTGGCGCTGCTGTAAAAGATTTTGCTGGCCGTGCACGCCAAAAGAAACTGACCCCCCAAGAGATGGAAGGCAGCACTTTTACCATTTCGAATTTGGGCATGTTTGGCATTGAAAGTTTTACCTCTATTATCAACCAGCCAAATTCAGCGATTTTATCCGTAGGAACCATCGTTGAAAAACCAGTGGTTAAAGAAGGCGAAATTGTTGTAGGTAATACGATGAAACTCACCTTGGCTTGCGACCACAGGACCGTGGACGGTGCCACAGGAGCAGCATTTCTTCAAACACTCAAAGGATATATTGAAAATCCTGTGACCATGTTGGTGTAAAACCGTTTCACTTTTATTAAAAAAAAATCCCGATGAAAATTCATCAGGACTTAAGTGCTGTGGGCGCGAAGGGATTCGAACCCCTGACCCCCTGGGTGTAAACCAGGTGCTCTGAACCAACTGAGCTACGCGCCCCATTAATAGGTCTGCAAATATAGATTAGTTTTTCCTTTTCCAAAAGGTTTTTAAGTAAAATTTAAAGGACCTCTGCAACCACAAAGGTACTGCCACCCACAAAAATAAGATCCTCCTTTAAGGCTTGTTCTTTAGCCGTAGTAAAGGCTTTTTCTACAGAATCGTAACCCTGGCCTTTATAGCCTTTTTTATTAAAAGCTTGGGTCAATAATTCAACATCCATGGCCCGCGGAATGTTGGGCTGGCAAAAGTAATATTTGGCTTGTTTTGGAAAAATATCTGTAAAACTATCCAGGGATTTTTCAGCCAGCACACCCAAAACAATATGAAGCCTTTTAAAAGCTTGTTGTTGCAATTGATCTATAACCAAGGTCAAACCTTCTTTGTTATGGGCCGTATCACAAATAATATTTGGAGATTTTGAGAGCAACTCCCAGCGCCCGCGAAGTCCTGTGTGTTTTTGAACACTGAGCAAGCCTTTTTTAAGCTGTTGTTGAGAGATTGAAAATCCCCTGGTTCCCAAAACACCCAAGGCCTTTAGGGCGGTTTTTATGTTTTTTTGTTGATAATTACCCAGCAGACTGCAATCCAAAACTTGACTTATTTCTTGATCCGCAAAGTAAATATCCGACTTTAGAGCAGAGGCTTTTTGAGTAAAAATAGCATTGACCTCGGTTTGTGACTCTCCAATAACTACAGGAGTATTGGCTTTTATGATTCCTGCCTTTTCATTGGCAATTTTTTGAAGGGTGTCCCCTAAAAACTGGGTGTGGTCCAAACCAATGTTGGTAATGACAGACAACTCTGGACTTATGATATTGGTGGAATCCAAACGCCCCCCTAACCCCACTTCGATAATGGCAATGTCTACACGTTTTTGAAAAAAAAATTCAAAGGCCAAACCTACAGTCATTTCAAAAAATGACAGTTGCTGAGATTCCAAAAAGGTTTTGTGTTTTTGTATAAATTCTATAACAAAGGCCTCCGGAATTTTGTGGCCATCAATACGAATGCGCTCGCGAAAATCTTTTAAATGCGGAGAGGTGTACAAGCCCACTTTGTAGCCGGCTTGTTGAAGGACAGCCGCCATCATATGGGCTGTGGACCCTTTGCCATTGGTACCGCCAATATGAACAGATTTAAAGTTTTGTTCAGGCTGGTTTAAATAGGAGGACAATAATTGAGTTCGACTCAAGTCTTCTTTATAGGCAGAGGCCCCTTGTTTTTGATACATGGGCAGTCTGGAAAACATCCAAGCTGTTGTTTCTGAATAATTCATCTAGTGTAGCGATCCCATTGCGGAAGGGCCATTAAAATAAGGTTCTGGTAAAGA
>PBQM01000060.1 GCA_002725015.1 Flavobacteriaceae bacterium
ACGGCGCCAATGGTTCAGCTCTTTATGCAGAAAATGAAAGAAGAAGGCTTTCGTACCATGCTTAAAAATCAATTTATCAAACACACAGATGCCTGTGTGGACGACTTTTTAAAAGGGGATGTAAAGTCTTTGTTTCGCAATACAAAACAACTTTCAAAAGTTGTGCTCAATCACTTTAAGCCCATGATTCCTAAAAAGTTCCACCAACTTTGGGCTTTGGGTATCGAATCCAATGCCTTTTACCTAAAACTCTGCGGTTCTGGCGGCGGTGGCTATATACTTGGATTTACAGAAAACATAGACCGCGCTAAAAAAGCGCTAAAAGGACACAAAATCGAGGTTGTCTACACGTTTTAAACTTCAATTTAATGGCAGGTGGTTTTAAACATAATTTGCTTAAAATTCTTAGCATCTTCTCTGTTGTACGCGGCCATAATATTGGACTCATCGTCTTGGCACAATACCTGACTTCAATTTTTATACTGTCCTATGAAACGCCGCTGATTGAGGTTGTCTTAGACCCTTCTTTATTTGCCATTGTGGCATCGAGTGTTGGAGCGATAGCTTCAGGTTATATTATCAATAACTTTTATGATCAAGAAAAGGACCTTATCAATCGGCCTCAAAAATCTATTTTGGAACGCTTGGTCAGTCATCGCACCAAATTGAGTTTGTATTTTGGGATTAATATTTTGGTCATATTACTTTCTGCACTTATCTCTGTAAAAGTGGGGCTTTTTTTTACGGGCTATATTTTCTTTATATGGCTGTATTCACACAAGATCAAAAAACTACCCATTTTAGGGAATTTGACCTCTGCATTGCTGTCAATCACCCCATTTTTTGCCATATTCTTGTATTTTAAAAATTACAACCTTTTGATTTTTGTTTTTGGGTTTTATCTACTGTTGATTTTGGCCATTCGCGATTTGGTCAAAGATCTTGAAAATATTGTTGGTGACTTGACCTTGGATTATAAAACAGTCCCGGTTGTATATGGCGAAAAAGCGGCCAAATTGATGATTAGTATTTTGATTGCCATCAATTGTTTGGTCTCGATTTTACTGGTTTTTTGTTTTGAACTGGGATTGATGCATTCCTTTTTTGTAGGGTCTGCCATTTATTTGTGTATACTGCTTTTTTTAATTTGGAATTCACGCCGTCAACAAGATTATAACCGCATTCATAATTTTTTAAAACTCTTGATTCTTGCGGGAGTTTTGAGTATTGTTTTACTGGATCCTGCTTTAATTTTAAATAAGATTTTATAGCTTCAATCTAAGCGATTGTATTTTATTACAGTACATTTGAAAAAACATAATTATTTAACTTTAGATTATCGATTTTAAACTTTAATAAAACCCTTAAAATAACCAACAAAAACACTTTATGAAAAAACTATTTTTACTGACTTTCAGTCTGCTTTGCACAGTCACAGTTACTGGACAAAATAAGGCTTTAAAAATCAACTCCACAAGCTCTTCAAAAGAAATAATTATAAAAGAAAACAAAAGAATAAAAATAAAAACAATTGATGGTCTACAACTCAAAGGGCGCTTTAAAACAGTTGGGGAAAGTTTTATTATTATTGATGATGTTAAAGTAGATTTACAACACATTAGAGAATTAAAACGCAATCCTCAGTTGATCTCAATTATCACCACTGCTTCACTAGTTTACCTTGGAACTTTAACCGCTGGTCTTGGTATACTCATAGGCGCTTTGTCTGATTCAACTGCATTTTGGTTGACCCTCCCCGGAGCAGCAATGATTTACTTAGGTCTAAAATCTCCTAATCTGAGTAAAAAACACAGTATAAAAAATGGATTAAAACTTGAAATTATAAATATTTCGTAAAACATGTCTCAAAAAGCTTCTAAATCCGCTTCCAAAAAAGAGGCATCTCTGATTCGATTGAATAAATTTATTTCCAATTCTGGGATTTGCTCAAGGCGTGAGGCTGATATGTACATTCGCATTGGCAATGTAACGGTCAATGGCAAAGTGATTACAGAAATGGGCTATAAAGTAAAAGTCGAAGATGAGGTTCGTTTTGATGGGGCGCGGGTTCAGCCAGAGAAAAAAGCCTATGTGTTGTTAAACAAACCCAAAGGTTTTGCAACGACAACTAGCGAGGGTAAAGGCCGAACTGTTATGGATTTGGTTTCAAAAGCGACTGCCTCAAAAATTAGACCTATCGGAAGATTGGGCAGAAATTCTTTGGGATTACTGTTGTTTACCAATGATGAGAAAATTCACGCCAAGTTTACCAACTCAAAGCGGGGTGTGTCAAGACTCTTTCACATCAAACTTGTTAATGCCTTAAAACTGGAGCATCTTAAAGCCATCGAAAAAGGATTTAAACACCAAGGGAAATTAATTGCTGTAGAGGCCATCAGCTATGTTGAGGGTGCAAAAAAAAATGAAATTGGCCTGCAAATCAAAAATACCGGAAATACCATCATTAGGACCGTTTTTTCTCATTTTAAATACGAGATAGAAAGCTTGGACTGTGTTGGTATTGGCCCTTTGACAAAAAAGGACCTTCCCAGAGGCCATTGGAAGCATTTGTCTGAGGCTGAAATCAGCCAGTTGATGATGCTTTAATTCTAGGGACTTTTACAAAACACTCGTAAATTAAAACAGCCATTAAGATACCATATTCTATCACAAGTAGATAAGGATTCTCATTAACTTCATTTTGAAAATAGGCAGCATAGCTTAAAAAAATACTAAAACTCCACCACAGAGGGAAGCGGTAGTTGCCAAAGCAACTCAAAAAAACCAAGGGAATTAAATACCAAGGGTGAATGGTGGTCGATATAAAAAAATACGCGCTCAGCAGCCATAAAGACTGTATGATAATAGCTCGGGTTTTACTTTGTTTTCTCGAAATAAAATACAGCAGTGTACTGCCCATAATTAGCGGTACTATAAAACGCATATACGTTATTAAATTCAACTCAAAAAAGTGTTTTAAAATTATTTTTAGAACATAATAAAGACTTGCATTGAATTCAAAATTTGAAAACCACAGTCCTACAGACTGACTGTAATTTACTATAAATTCTAGATTGATAAAGGGGCTAAACCCCAGTATTATTACCCCAGCAATGGTCCCAAAAAACGGAAGGCTCTTTACGCTGCCAAGCTTGGGAAAAAATAGTGGGAGCAACAACAGTGGGATTAATTTTGTCAGGACTGAAACCCCCATAAAAACCGCAGCGTAAAATGATTTTTTACGTTTTAAATGGTAAAAAGCCAGAAGCATAAAAAAGACCATCAATCCCTCGTGATGAAGGTTTCCACTAAGTTCAATAACAACCAAGGGATTTAAAAAATAAATAAAAATGGCATTTTTTGGCATTTCAAACAGTCCCAGTAATTTTCTGCCATAATATAAAATTCCCAAATCAGCTAAAATCAAAATCAATCGCATTGAAACCAAGCTTCCAAAGATAGATTTACCAGACACAATGGCGGCTATAAACGCAGGAATTTGATGAATGGGTGGGTAATTTGAAAAGTTTCTTTGGCTGAGCGGGCCCATACCTTGGTAGAGCGCGTTTATCTCTTCAAAAAAAATGCGTTTTGAACTTATAATTTGATCTGGCGTAAACAGATATGGGCTAATGCCTTTCAACAACAAGCGGCCATCCCAAATAAAGCGGAAAAAATCTTGGGAAAAAGCGGGCTGATAATATAAAAAAACCAGTCTAAATACCAGCCCCGCAATAAGCATTGATTTGTAGGTTAATTTCAGTCTGAGCAACCTAAAATAAGCGACAAACAGCACCAGTATGCAAAGGCCTAAGGCCAAGTGTTGATGCCTTTCAATTCTATAGGCGATTGTTATATAAATAAAAAGGGTAAGAAGTCCCAGGAAAAGCCCTCCGTAACGTTTAAATGTAGAGGATAGCAACCCCATGAGTTTATTTAGATTCTTGGTTTCAAGGAATTAAAAAACACAAATCCAAACCCTAAGAACAGCATTAAGTGAAAGGGAAAAAGGCCAAAATCACCGCCTTGATCTCCAACGATAAAAGCGCTGTACATACCAAAGCCAAAATACAGCATCAAAAGCCCTTCTAAGACCACGTTTAAAGAGGGTTTTTTACGCAAGTATTTATTGTTTTTCCAGCTGTCTCTAATGGAATTTATATTAAATTTTGGGGTTCTTACAAATTCACTTCGTTTTCCAATATGACCTTCAATAACGGCGATTGAATTGTGAAGTGAAAAACCCATGGCAATGGAGAAGAATGTAAAAAACATCACCACATATTGTACAAAGTCCTTAAAGGTAGAACCATGTGTTTTTTTGTACATATACCAATAGCATATAAAAAAAATCAAAGTGCTGATCACAAAAAAGCTCATTACATAAAAGTAGGCCTTTAAGTGGGCGTATTCATTTTTGATATAGAGCATGGGAATGCTCAAAACACCCACAATCAGTACATTTAAAAACATGGTGCTGTTTAAAAGATGAAGCATGCCGTGGATTTTTGTTTTTAAGGGCAAAGTTTTATTAGAAAAGACTTTGAAAATCATTTTTCTAAAATTTTCCGCCCCCCCTTTGTTCCATCTAAATTGCTGAGAGCGTGCAGCACTGATGACTACCGGTAATTCCGCAGGGGTTTCTACGTCTTCTAAATATTTAAATTTCCAATCTTTAAGCTGTGCGCGATAACTCAAATCCAAATCTTCTGTAAGGGTGTCACCCTCCCAATTTCCCGCATCTAAAATGCAGTCTTTTCGCCACACGCCTGCCGTCCCATTAAAATTGATAAAATGTCCTTTAGAATTTCTTCCGACTTGCTCTAGAGTGAAATGTGCATCCAGTGCAAACGCTTGAACTTTGGTTAGCAGCGAATAGTCTCTGTTGATGTGACTCCAACGGGTTTGGACAACCCCAATTTCAAGATCTTTAAAAAAAGGTATGGTGCGTTTTAGCCAGTCTGACTTTGGTAAAAAATCGGCATCAAATATGGCAATAAATTCTCCTTTGGCAATTTTTAAACCTTCCCTCAAGGCACCAGCCTTAAAACCAGCTCGTTTGGCTCTGCGAATGTGTTGAATGTCAAATCCTCTTTTTTGTAAGGATTTAATTTGTTTGGCGGTCGATTCCACAGATTCATCAATAGAGTCATCTAGTACTTGAATTTCTAATTTATGGCTGGGATAGTCTAATTCCACAATATTGTCCAACAGCCGCTCCATGACATACAATTCGTTAAAAACTGGGAGCTGAATGGTGACTTTGGGGATTTCGTCTTGATTTGTAAAGTCAAATTTTGGACTCTCTGTGGAGTATTTATCGGCTTTTAAATAATTAAATAACAGATTAAGTTGTGCCAAGGCGTACATAAAAATAAGAACGAGCGCAGTGGAGTAAATGACGATGATGATCGACTCTAAAACCATTATTTAAAACTGTATTTAAAAATCCAACTGAGGATTTTAACTCCTGCAAAGATAGTACCTTTTAGGGTACCAGACACTTTTGAAACACCAATTCTGTTTCGATATTTTACAGGAATTTCACAATAGGTGAATTTTTGCTTTAAAATCTTTAGCTGCATCTCTACCGTCCAACCATAGGTTTGATCTCTCATATCTAGACTGTTAAGCACTTCATATTTAATGGCTCTAAAGGGTCCCAAATCTGTAAATTTTGAGTTAAAAAACAAAGTCATCAGTCTGGTTGCAAGCCAATTGCCAAAGCGCTGTTGTGGCTGCATGGCCCCTTTTTCACTTAAATTCTTTTTTCTACTTCCCAAGACAAAATCCATATTATTGTCTGTGATTGGGGCAATAACATCAGACATTTGTTCGGGATAGTCGCTGTAGTCGCCGTCTAAGAAAACAACGATGTCTGTTTTTTGATCTAAATTTTTAAGATAATCTAACCCTTTTAGGCAAGCATGACCATAGCCTTTCTTGGACTCGTGTAACACGGTGGCTCCAGCGTTTTTGGCCATTTCAGCAGTGGTGTCAGTCGAGCCGTTGTCCACCACAATAATTTCTTGGACAAAATCGGGGATGTCTCCAATGACCTTGGAAATTGCAGCAGATTCGTTAAGAGCTGGAATAATGACGTTGACCGCTGCTTTCAAAAATTATTATTTGATATTTAATTCTTTTTGCTGGGCAGGCACAATATGTGCATCAAAATACCAAGCAGACCATTTTTCCAAACTCAAATACAAACCCAGGCCAATAGTGACAATGGTAGCTGTTAGCAGAATTAAGTTTTTCCGTTTGCGTTTGGGATCAATGCTGCATTGATTTTGTTTTTTTCTAAAGCTGTAAATTCCATAAAGTCCGATGCCAAAGGCTGCAATTCTCAAAATCCAGGCGCCTATTCCTGTGCTGCCGTCTTTTTGATAAAAAAAATCGGCAAAAGAAATGGCGTAAACCCCACTCATGAGTCCGAACATAAACAGCACCGCTGGTGCAACACAGCATAAAATACCTGCAATACCAGCAGTGATAGAGTATTTAAGGCTCCATTTTACAAGATTAGGTTGTTTGTTTTGGGTCATAATATAGCGTTTAGATCATAAATATAATTAATTCGCCCCAAACTAAAAGAGGCTTTTAATTCCTACAGCTGCTTGATAAGGGCTTTAAACAAAACAATCATATTGGGTTCTGCGATTTCTGCCATTTTCATGATGTCCTGAACATCGACAGCTTTGAGATGCTCGGGATCGCATTCATCTGTCAATACCGATATGGCAGCAACGTGCAATCCCAAGTGATTGGCAACAATCACTTCTGGAACGGTACTCATTCCTACGGCATCTGCCCCAATAAGTTTAAGCATTTTATATTCGGCACGAGTCTCTAGCTGCGGACCATAGACACTGGCATAGACGCCTTGGTGTAATTTAATGTTCTGATCTTTGGCAATGGCTTTTAGGCTGTCGTTCATAGTTGTGTCATAAGGCGCACTCATGTCCACAAAACGTGTCCCCAACCGATCGACGCCTTTAAAAGCCAGAGGGGAGCCTCCTTGCAAATTAATATGGTCTTCAATAAGCATCAGTTCACTTTTTTTAAAGTTGAGATTAATGGCGCCTGATGCATTGGATATTAAAAGGCTGTGGATACCAAAACCCTTCATGATGCGAATAGGGTAGGTGACGTCTTGTGAGGAATAACCTTCGTATAAATGAAATCGCCCTTGCATGATGATGGTTTTTTTGCCCTGAATAAATCCATAGATCAGCTTGCCTTTGTGAAATTCTACAGTAGCAGTAGGGAAATTGGGAATTTGATTATAACTCACTTCTTGAACAATTTCAATTTCGCTTAGGAGTTGTCCCAAACCTGTTCCAAGAACAATCCCTATTTCAGCTTTTTCAAATCCTTTTTGTTTTAAAAAAGCGACGGTTTCATTGATAAGTTTTAACATCGATCTTTAGTTTTTTTAGAAGTTCGGATTCCTTTTTTAAATCCTCAAAAGTGTCAATATCATTTAAGGGTTCTAAAAGAAAAACAGAGCTTGATTTTAAATCAATTAAAGTGTCTTCTAAAACAGTAGCACTTCCCCACTGTTTGTTACAAAAAAGTGCAGGTAAACTCATTTTTAGTCCCAATAAATAGTAACCACCATCTGTAGCTGGCCCTATTACAACTTCATTTTTTTTTAGTTGTTTTATGGCCGTCTCAATATGAGAAGATTTTAGACTGTAGAGGTCGCTGCCAACAATTATCACATTTTGATAGCCCTTTGTAAAGGCCGATCTAAAGGCACTTTCCATGCGCTGCCCCAAATTGCCTTTGGATTGTAGGCCTTTTAAAAAATTCATTTCACCCCAAATGTCGACGCCTTTTATGTATTCTGAGTAAAATACTTTTTTATCAGCTGAAACTTTGTTAACCTCTTGCGCTGTGTGTTTTAACAGCAGCCTGTAAATTTTAAGGGCCATTTGGTCACCTACTGTTGCCGCCAGTCGAGTTTTGACAGCGCCAAGTTGCGTATTTCTCACAAAAACCATAAGCAAGGTCTTAGATTCCATTTAAACAACGGTTCCTTGACAACTGCTACCGGCACCTGCGGTACAGCCATAGCAGTGTTGTGAAATTTGAATCTGTCTTTCCATCAAATCTTTGGTATTAAAATCACGAATATGACTGATTGGATTTTTTATTTTTAAACCGAGCATTTGATTGAAATCACAATCGTATAGGTAGCCATCCCAACTTACAGATAGGGTATTTTTACACATGATATTATCCAAGGTTTTTGGGTTGTAAGCTGCAACTAAATTGTACATATAATCCTCGTAGTTTTCTGAGGCAATTAGATAATCTAAAAAACGGCTTATAGGAAGGTTGGTCAGGGCCAATAAATTGTTAAATTCTATACCAAAGTCGTTGTACAATGCCTTTTTAAAATCCAATTCCATGCTTTTTTGGTCACCGGGTAAAAAGGCGCCGGAAGGGTTGTAAACCAAGTCAAGTTTAAGTTTTGACCCTGACAATCCATAGCCTACATTATTTAGTCTTTTTAAAGCCTCAATAGAGCGGTTAAAAACACCTTCACCGCGTTGTTTGTCTGTTTTTCCCTGGGTCCAGTGTGGCATGGAGGATACCACGTGAATATTGTGTGTTTTAAAAAAAGCGGGGAGGTCTTCGTATTTTTTGTGGGCCATAAGGATGGTTAAGTTAGAACGTACTATAAAGTCCTGAACCCCAATTTTTGAGGCTTCCTCAACAAACCACCTAAAGTGTGGATTCATTTCGGGAGCACCCCCAGTCAAATCTAAGGTATGTACCCCAGAAATTTTTAAAACATCCAAGCACTGTTGTAAGGTTTTTTCGGTCATGATCTCCTTGCGATCTGGACCCGCATCCACATGGCAGTGGGCACAAACTTGGTTGCACATATAACCCACATTAATCTGTAGAATTTCTAGTTTGGAAGGTTTTAGAGGAAACTGATGTCTTTTTTCTAATTGGGATTTAAAAGTGGGTAAGTCCCCATTTTTAAAAGCACCATTGGCCAGTACTTCCAATTGTTTTTTTGGTTTCGCCAATTCCTTGTTTTGGCGCTTTAAAGATATTTTTTGCATTATTACATGGAGAGTTTGTTGTATTTGTTCATCATTTGTACGCCGTGTACAAGGGTCGCTCCACTTTCAATAGCAGCACCAGTATGAACAGCCTCCATCATTTCTTCTTTTGTAATGCCGCGTTGGAGCCCATCTTTGGTATAAGCATCAATACAATAGGGGCATTTAACCACATGGGAAACGGCCAGTGCAATCAGTGATTTTTCACGCGCCGATAAAGCACCCTCTTCAAATACTTTAGTGTAATAATCAAAGAATTTACCCCCAAGTTCTTGATTCCACTCAGAGATGTCAGCAAATTTCTTTAAATCATCTGGATTGTAATAGGTTTTACTCATTTGTTTAAGATTAATGGTTCAGTCTAAAAATAATTATTAATTTTTGTTTTTAGTCTGATACCAAGTAAAAATTCTAAAAAATTATAAAACAAACCAT
>PBQM01000061.1 GCA_002725015.1 Flavobacteriaceae bacterium
TCTCTGGCTTTCACGTCGATAATAGAACTCTTAAAATCGATGTAGAAGTATTGGCAAAAGACAAAGTTCCACGCTATTGTGGCATTACAATTTCAGCTGTTAAAATTGAACCCGCTCCAGAATGGATACAACACCGACTCAAGGCCATAGGTTTGAGTCCTATCAACAATGTGGTAGACATTACAAATTATGTACTCCACAGCCTTGGACAGCCCTTACATGCGTTTGATGCTGATAAAATTACGGGGCAGAAAATAATTGTTAGAAATGCCATGGAAGGTGAAAAATTTACAACACTTGATGGTATCGAAAGGGAATTGGACACAGATGATTTAATGATATGTAATGCCAATGAACCCATGTGTATTGCCGGTGTATTTGGTGGTTTGGACTCTGGTGTGAACGAAAATACGTCTAATGTTTTTCTTGAATCGGCCTATTTTGATCCTGTAAGTGTACGGAAATCAGCCAAAAGACATGGGCTTAACACAGACGCATCATTTCGATTTGAGCGAGGAATTGATCCCGACAAAACAAAATACGCTTTAAAATATGCCGCAGCCCTTATCAGCAAAATAACTGGTGGTGAAATTTCTAGTGATCCCAGCGATGAATACTCAAAAAAAATTGAAGACAAGCAAGTGTTTTTAAGCTTTGAAAACACCTATAGATTAATTGGAGAAAAAATCCCTAAAGAAACGATAAAAAGCATCTTGTCCTCTCTGGAAATTAAGGTGAATAACATTACTGAAGCAGGCTTAGGTCTTACCATTCCCGCTTACAGAAATGATGTTTCTAGAGAAGTGGATGTCATTGAAGAAATTCTTCGCATCTATGGTTATAATAATGTTGGAGTTCGCGATAAATTAAACTCTTCAATATCGTACAGCAACAAGCAAAACAATCACAAAATTGAAAATATGCTGGCCAATCAATTGGTCAGTTATGGTTTTTATGAAATAATGACCAATTCCTTGACGACAGAAAAATACAGTGTTTTAAATGCTTCATTTAACGCAGATGAAAATATTAAAATTTTAAATCCATTGAGTACTGATTTGGCCATATTAAGAAGGTCCTTGTTTTTCTCAGCACTTGAATCTATCAAGTACAATCTCAACCGTCAACAAAATTGCCTAAAACTTTTTGAATTTGGAAAAACATACCATCTAAATGTTGATGAGCGAAAAGAATACAAACACCTCTCCATTGTATTGACTGGGCCAAAATCTTCCCCACACTGGCGGGGAGAAAAGGAAAATGTTGATTTCTTTTATACAAAGGGAATTGTAAATGCACTGATTGAAAAAATAGGCATTTCAAAAGTAAAAAGTACCGCAATAAATACAGCTTTATTTGATGAAGGTCAGTGTATAAAAATAGGCAAAACAATACTGGTTCAATTTGGCCTTTTAAATAAAAACACAGTCGCTGAATTTGGGATTGAACAGGATGTTTACGGCATTGACTTTAATTGGGAGGCTATTGTGGGTGCCATAAAGATCAAAAACCTTAAATTCAAACCCATATCGAAATTTCCGGAAGTCAAGCGCGATTTTGCATTGCTAATTGATGATGAAGTCACTTTTGAATCGATATATAAGATTGCCAAACAAACAGATCAAAAAATTTTAAAAGACATCCGTTTATTCGATGTATACAAAGGGGGCAAATTAGCCAACGGTAAAAAAAGTTATGCTGTAAGTTTTACCCTTCAAGACGAAACCAAAACACTCACCGAAAAAGACATAGATAAAACAATGTCCAAACTCCAAAAAAGGCTTGAAAAAGAGCTGGGAGCAGAACTGCGGTAAGGAATTTTTACTGGCCTTCTTTTGCTGCTAAAAACCGTTCTGCATCCAAGGCTGCCATACAACCCGTCCCTGCGGCTGTCACCGCCTGTCTGTATACGTGATCGGCAGCATCACCACTGACAAAAACACCCTCAATATTTGTTTTAGAAGTTCCTGGTAAATTGACAATATATCCAGTTTCATCTGTAGTTAAAAAATTTTTAAAAATATCTGTATTTGGCTTGTGTCCAATGGCTACAAAAAAACCGGTAGTCGGAATCTCAGTAATTTTATTTGTTTGATTGTTCTTGACTTTTACAGCTGTAACGACTTGACCATCGCCGAGAACCTCTTCTGTTTCTGTGTTAAAAAGAATTTCAATATTTTCGGTATTTATCACGCGGTTGGCCATAATTTTTGAGGCTCTGAATACATCCCGTCTGACAAGCATGGTAACCTTAGAACACAACTTTGATAAATAATGTGCCTCTTCACAAGCAGAATCCCCAGCACCGACAATTACAACTTCTTGGTTTCTGTAGAAAAAACCATCACAAACTGCACAGGCAGAAACCCCACCCCCGAGTTTTAAATATTTTTGTTCAGACTCAAGACCGAGATATTTGGCAGAAGCACCTGTGGAAATAATAACAGTTTCACAATGAATTTCTTTGCTATCGTTAACCCAAACTTTGTGGATGGGTCCTGAAAAATCAACTTTTGTTACCCAACCATCTCGAACATCTGTACCGAAGCGCTTGGCTTGATTCTGCAGTTCTATCATCATTTCGGGTCCTGTAATCCCATCGGGGTAACCTGGAAAATTTTCAACATCATTGGTCGTAGTCAATTGACCACCAGGTTGGGTTCCTTGATACAAAACTGGAAACATATTGGCACGTGAGGCATAAATAGCTGCGGTGTAACCTGCAGGTCCCGAGCCGATAATTAAACATTTTATGGATTCGATAGTTTCAGACATAATTAAAATTTTGAACCACAAAAATAACAGTTTTAATCAAAACAACAGGTCAAAGTTATCAACACTGACGATGAACTTTTGAGGCCTAAATAAAAGCAAATAAAACACTAACTTTACATCACAACAGTTATCATAAATAAAAAATGATTATAATTGGTGTTTTTGGAGGAACAGGCAGCGGTAAAACCACTATTGTTAATCAAGTTTTATCAAAATTTGCTAGTGGAGAGATGCTTGTTATTTCTCAAGACGCCTACTATAAAGACAATTCTGAAATCTCCTACGAAGAACGCTGTTTACTAAACTATGACCACCCAAATTCAATAGATTTTGAACTCCTTTACACACATCTCAAGGACTTGAAGAAAGGATTGAGTATTTCACAACCTGTATATGATTTTAAAATCCACAACCGCACAAAAAAAACAGTGAAAATTTCTCCAAAAAAAGTAATAATATTAGAGGGTATTTTAATTATGAATTATCCAAAACTCAGATCCCTATTGGACCTTAAGGTATACATTGATGCCAACAGCGACATCCGTATGGAAAGACGGGTCAACCGAGATATTTCTGAACGTGGAAGAACCCCTAAAGAAGTCATAAACCGATATATAACCATGCTCATACCTATGCACAAAAAATTTATTTCACCCATGAAATTACACGCTGATATGGTTGTTGAAAACCATAAGAATACACCCCCTAACATTGAGTCTCTATTGCAAAAGATTAAAAGTATGCTGGGATGAAAAAAATCTTTTACAGTTTAAAAAAATGGATGGGCCCATTTGGTAATATATTTCTTATAGTTTCAATTACTTTTATTGTATGGATGTTATTTTTTGATGCAAATTCATGGCTGATTCAAAAAGAACTGAATGAAGAAATTGAAATTTTAAACAATAAAAAGGAATTTTATAAAAACGAAATTCGCGAAGATACCAAAGCCTTAAAAGCCCTTGAAAGTAAAGCTGGAATGGAGGCTTTTGCTCGTGAAAAATACAATATGAAACGCAAAAACGAAGACATCTATATCATTGAATTTGATTCCATTAATAAAGTTCAATAAATTACAATTTTAATCTGTATGTGCTTTAGGAATGTTAAAAAACAAATTTGTAAAAAACAAGCCTTGCAGATATTGATAAATTGACTATATTTATTGTTACAAACCTACTTAATAACTAAAAACATCATTATGAATCATTTGACCCCAAATCAATATGAAATACACAAACACCCTCGCTGACACCAAGGATAAACTCAATTACGAATACCTCAAAGGGAAGACCAAAGAGGAAACTATAGAACTGTTGGGTCTCTGCTATAACGATATTCACACCGACGTTTGGATGTATAGAATATCCTATCAAGTTAGTTTTTTTAGGAAAAATTACCTCTATTTATACTTTGCTAAAAATCGGATACATGGTATTGAGCTAAAACGCTTTAGAACCAGTTAAAAAATTGTTGACATCCTTGGTGTTGATTGATTTTTATTACGTTTAAATAATCGTATTTTTACAACGTATTCAATCGTTAAATCAATGGGAAGAACAATCGCGATAGCCAATCAAAAAGGGGGTGTAGGGAAAACCACAACCACTGTCAACTTGGCGGCTTCTCTTGGTGCCTTGGAGAAAAAAGTTTTACTAATTGACTCTGATCCTCAAGCAAATGCCAGTTCAGGCTTGGGTGTTGATGTGGACAATTTAAAACTTGGAACTTACCAACTTTTAGAACATAATTGTACCCCGTTTGAAGCCATTGAAAAATCCTCAGCACCCAATGTCGATATCATTGCGGCACATATTGATTTAGTCGCTGTTGAAATCGAGCTGGTAAATATTGAAAATAGAGAGTATATGCTTCGAAAAGCATTGGAACCCATCAAGAATTTATACGATTATATTCTTATTGACTGCGCACCCTCTCTTGGGCTGCTAACCCTCAACGCCCTCACTGCCGCAGACGCCGTTATCATTCCAATTCAATGTGAATATTTTGCTCTTGAAGGCTTGGGTAAGCTGTTAAACACTGTAAAAAGTGTTCAAAAAGTACACAATTCTCACTTGGACATTGAGGGCTTGCTTCTCACCATGTACGATTCTCGTTTGAGATTGTCTAATCAAGTTGTTGAAGAAGTTCAAAATCATTTTAATGAAATGGTATTTAAGACAATTATTCAAAGAAATATCCGTTTGGGTGAAGCCCCTAGTTACGGAGAAAGTATAATTAATTATGATGTCAATAGCAAAGGTGCTTCAAATTACTTAAGTTTGGCCCAAGAAATATTGAGCAAAGACGGTAAATAATGGCAAAGGCAATAAAAAAGCAAGTGTTGGGACGTGGGCTTTCAGCGATTCTAAAAGAAACGCAAACTGATTTAAGTCAAATGAATGCCAAAACCGCCAAATTTACGATAGGCTCCACAGTTGATGTACCATTAGAGTTTATTGAAGTTAATCCCTTTCAGCCCAGAACGCAATTCAATGAAAACTCTTTAAAAGAGTTAGCAATATCCATAAAAGAATTGGGAATCATCCAACCCATAACACTTAGAAAAATGGGCGTTAACTCTTTCCAACTTGTTTCTGGAGAACGGCGATTTAGGGCCTCCAAAATGTTGGGGCTAGAAACAATCCCTGCCTACTTGAGATTGGCCAATGACCATGACATTTTGGAAATGGCTTTGGTGGAAAATATTCAACGCCAGGATTTAGACCCCATAGAGATTGCGATGAGTTACCAACGCTTAATGGAGGAAGTCAAACTAACCCAAGAGCAAATGAGCAACCGCGTGGGTAAAAAACGTTCGACTATTGCTAACTATTTAAGACTTCTAAAACTCGATCCAATCATTCAAACCGGTATGCGCGATGGTTTTATTGGAATGGGTCATGGACGCGCCATGGTAAATATCATCAAAACTGAAGACCAACTATCAGTCTATGAGCAAATAATATCCAAAAAGTTGTCGGTCAGAGCCACTGAAGACTTAATCAGAAAGTTAAACAGCCACAAAGCCCCAAAAAAAACTGCAGAAATTCCAAATTATATTAAAAATGGTTTGAATAAAATATCTGCTTTTATAGGCTATAAAGCTCAAATTAAAGTGAGTAAAAAAGACCAGGGAAATATTTCCATCCCCTTTCACTCAAAAGAAGAATTTGAACGCATTTTAAAACTTTTTAAAGGTGATTAAGAAGTTTTTATTTTTTTGCTGTTTTTATTTTAACTTGTGCGTACAAGCCCAAGAGCTAGGACTACAAAACAGCGATGAGTTTGTAATTGACTCTCAAATTAGGCAGTCAATAATGGACCCACTTAGACCTTCAAAAGCAGCTTTTTATTCAGCTGTTTTACCTGGACTTGGTCAAGTATATAATAAAAAATTTTGGAAAATTCCACTGGTCTACGGAGCCATAGGAACCGCACTGTATTTCTACTTTGACAACGATAAAACTTATGACCGTTACCGCAATGCTTACAAACGGCGTTTGGCGGGATTTACAGACGATGAATTTTACGGACCTGGCATTACTCCCTTTATCTCAGAAGACGCCTTGATCAGAGCCCAGCGTACGCTGAAACGGAACAAGGAAATGTCTATGTTAATTGCCATTGGGATGTATGCTTTAAATATCATTGATGCCAATGTGGATGCACACCTACTGCAGTACAATATGGATGAAAATTTATCACTAAAGCCTGTCATAGATTTTGACAATCCCAATTGCTATGCCCAAGCTGGGTTATCCCTTAATTTTAGATTTTAAACAATGAAAATTGCATTATTTGGATATGGGAAAATGGGTAAAATCATTGAAAAAATCGCCGAAGAAAGAGGCCATAAAGTTGTATTGAAAATTCAATCTGATAAAACAAATTACGATATTAAACAGGCCGATATAGCCATCGACTTTAGTGTACCGTCTGCGGCCGTTGCCAACATTAAAGAAGCCCTCAACAACCAGCTTCCTGTGGTATGTGGCACCACCGGATGGTTAAATCACTATGATGAAGTTGAAAAAATTTGCCGAAGCAAAAAAGGTGCTTTTATATATGCGTCTAATTTTAGTTTGGGCGTTAATCTATTTTTTGAACTCAACCAAAAATTAGCAAAACTAATGTCGGCACATCCCGATTACACTGCTAAAATTGAAGAAATTCACCACACTGAAAAAAAAGATGCACCCTCAGGAACTGCCATAACTTTGGCAGAAGCCCTGATTGACAGAAGTTCTTACTTGGATTGGTGTTTGGGAAAAACAAATGATTCAAAGCAATTAAGCATACAAGCCAAACGCATCGAAAATGTTTCAGGGACACACCGTGTTTTATACGACTCACCAATTGACAGCGTTGAGATCATACATACAGCTAAAAGCCGTCATGGTTTTGGTTTTGGAGCGGTTATTGCTGCCGAATGGCTTTTGGGAAGAACAGGAGTCTTTTCCATGAAAGATGTTTTGAAGACAAATAATTCGCAACAAAAAAAATGGCTTTAAAACAAATAATAAAAAGACAATTATGACTTTAACAGAATGGTTTTACTTTGGTTTGTTCTTGCAGATAATACATGGGCTAGGGACCTGGAAACTTTACCAAAAAGCGGGACAAAAACCATGGACAGCATTTATACCCATATACAATGCAATTGTTCTATTTAAAATATTAAACAGGCCGTGGTATTGGATTTTCTTTATTTTTTTACCCGTTATCAACTGTGTGATGTTTCCCGTTATTTGGGTTGAAACGGCTAGAAGTTTTGGTAAAAATAAAACTACAGACACTGTTATAGCCGTTCTCAGTCTTGGTTTCTACAGCTATTATTTAAATTATGTTGCAGATGTTCAGCATCTGAAAGATAGAGCGAGAGAACCAAAATCTTCATTAGGACAGTTTGTAAACTCTGTTTTGTTTGCTATTGTCGTTGCCAGCACAGTGCATATTTATTTTATGCAACCCTTTGTGATTCCATCCTCCTCTTTAGAAAAATCTTTACTGGTCGGAGATTTTTTGATCGTTAGTAAAATGCACTATGGGGCAAGAGTTCCAATGACAACCTTAAGTTTGCCCATGGTACATGATACCATTCCCTTCGCCAATAAAAAATCTTATTTATTTAACGACAGGATAGAAGAGCAATCCAGCTCATGGTTAAATAAATTTCAACTCCCCTACCTCAGAATTCCGGGATGGGAAAAAGTAAAACGCAATGAAATCGTTGTTTTTAACCAACCCGCAGACACACTTTTGGATATGAACGATTTTACCCCAGACCGAAATTATTACAAACCCATCGATAAAAAGACCAACCTTGTAAAACGCTGTGTTGGACTGCCTGGAGATTCTTTGGAAATTAGAGACGGATTTGTCTTTATTAATGGAAAACAAAATGTACTTCCAGAACGGGCTAAACTTCAGTTTAGCTATGACGGTACCATAAAAAAGGATAAAACTTTCAACCGCTCAATCGACAACCGCCTCAAAACATATTATGACATCACCGATGGAATTCAAATGTCGAATGTTGCTTTTAGGTTGGCTGCTGCTACAAAAGAAAACGCTGCTAAATTTAAAAACCACCCCAGTGTAGAAAGCATTAAAAAAATGTCAATTCCACAGTCCACACCAGACGCCAGTACTTTTCCACAAGATGTGGCCTTTCCATGGAATATGGCCTATTTTGGACCTGTTTATATCCCAAAAAAAGGAGTAAGTATAGCTATAAACACAGACAACTTACCTCTTTACAAACGGGCTATTTCAGAATATGAAGGGAATTCTATTTATGCCAAAGGAAATCAGGTCTATATCAATGGAGAAATTACCACTGAATACAACTTTAAACAAGACTACTATTGGATGATGGGTGACAACCGTTACAACTCTATTGATGCGCGCCGTTGGGGATTTGTTCCAGAAAACCATATAGTTGGCAAGCCAGTATTTATATGGATGAGTTGGAATTCTTATGGTAAAGGACTTGACAAAATTCGTTGGAATCGAGTCTTTACTACGGTACATCCCGAGGGACCACGACGGTCCTATCTAATCCCATTTTTAGCAGTCTTATTGTTGAATTACGGCTATAGAAAGTGGTACAAAAGAAAAGCTACATAATTATTTTGGATGTGTTTAATTTATCCTTCTTATTTTCCGTCTGTTGCAAACTATATAGTCCTTGCTCAAAACCAGAATATTTGCTTTGAAATTCAAGATAA
>PBQM01000062.1 GCA_002725015.1 Flavobacteriaceae bacterium
AGAACTCCAGTTCCTCAGGCATGGGGATTGCATATACATTATAGTCTAAAATAACAGCTGCAGAATGGGTTTTATCAGTTGATGATCTATCAATAGAAAAAGATAAAAATGTAAATGAAATTAATATTGAAAGGAAGATGATGGTGTATTTTAAGCTTGGCATTTAGAGAATATTTTAGGCTTTCTAAATTATGAAAAATAGTTCAATTTAAAATTTTTTAAAATCTAAAAATCATAAAACTGTAATTGAAAAAGTGTTAAAGTTCACAGAATCAGATGTTTTTTTCGTAAATTTGCAACAATCTTTTTCTATCAATCAAATCTTTAAACCAATGTTATCAACTTCAAATCTTGTAGACAACCCCTTTCTGCGTCAGTACGAAATCAAAATTGGCAGCGATATGGCGACTATTGAATACTCTCAACAAGACCGAAAAATTTTCTTAACAAAACTAATCATTCCCGAGGTCCTTGATTCCAATGGTTTTTCTGAAGATTTTATCAAAGTAGTTCTAGATAACATCAGTGAAAAAAATATAAGTGTGGTTCCAACAAGCCCACCCATTGCTAAATTCATCAAACGCCACCGACGCTATAAAAAAATGCTTCCGGTAGGCATTAGAATTTAAACAAGTACCCTTGTTTTTGTAGATTCAAATCGCAACAATCCATCATCCCCTATTTCAGTAAGTTTCACTTCGTGTGTTGTGTTGACCAAGTCAGGATTCCATGGGGCCTTTACTTTTACATAATTCTCGGTAAACCCATGGATATATCCCAATTTATTTTCACTTTCAAATAATACAGTTCGCGTGGCTCCGAGTTGACTTTCGTAAAAAGCTCTTCGCTTTTTAACGGAAAGCCCGCGCAATAATTTACTGCGCTTCATTCTTGTTGCCTTTGGCACTGAATTGTCCATGACGGCCGCCTTGGTATTGGGGCGCTCAGAGTAGGTAAAGACGTGTAAATAGGAAACATCCAGAGTGTTTAAAAAATTGAAAGTTTCCAAAAATAATTCATCTGTTTCACCTGGAAAACCAACAATCACATCAACCCCAATACAGGCATCCGGCATGGTTTTTTTGATGTGTTGAACACGATCCACGTATAATTCTCTCATATAGCGCCTTCGCATTTTCTTTAAAAGTAAATTACTACCGCTTTGGAGAGGAATGTGGAAGTGCGGAACAAAACTGTTGCTGTTGGAAACAAAATCTATAGTTTCATTTTTTAATAAATTAGGTTCTATAGATGATATTCTCAGTCGCTTAATGTCCTGAATCTTATCTAATGCTTGAATCAATTCTAAAAATGTATGTTGGTGTTTTTTATGACCAAATTCGCCTTTTCCGTAATCTCCGATATTAACACCGGTGAGTACAATTTCACGAATGCCCTTTTTAGAGATTTCATGGGCATTTTTTAAAACATTTTCTAAGGTATCACTCCGTGAAATACCCCGAGCCAGTGGAATGGTGCAATAAGTACACTTATAGTCGCAACCGTCCTGTACTTTTAAAAAGGCACGGGTCCTATCCCCTATGGAATAACTGCCAACATAAAAATCAGCTTCCTGAATTTCACAAGAATGTATGGCTGCAGTTGTTTGCTTTGACAGGTCATTTAAATAATCTGTAATTTTAAACTTTTCCGTAGCACCCAAAACCAAATCTACTCCGTAAACATCAGCCAATTCTTTGGGCTGTAACTGTGCATAACATCCAATCGCAATGATAAAAGCGTCTGAATTGGTTTTCAAAGCTTGCTTGACTATGGTTTTAAAGCGTTTGTCAGCATTTTCAGTCACTGAACAAGTATTGATCACATAAATGTCTGCAAAGTCTGAAAAATCAACACGTCGAAAACCTTCCTTATCAAAGCCTCTGGCGATGGTAGAAGTTTCAGAAAAATTTAATTTGCAGCCCAAAGTGTAAAAAGCTACTTTTTTAGTTGCTGTCATTCTTGTACATTTACAGGTGAAACAAAGTTACAACGAACGATCTTAATGACAAAACAAGCTTCTTATATCGCAGTCCTAAATATCAGAGTCTTTTTTTTAAGCTGTATTTTGATGGGCTGCAACAGAGAAAATAACAAAAGGCTAGATCAGCAAGTTTTTCGTTACAATGAACACAAGAACATCAGCAGTCTCGACCCGGCATTTAGCAAAGACAATGCCAATATTTGGGCGGTTCATCAATTGTTCAATGGATTGGTTGAATTGGATAAAAATATGCAAATTCAACCCAGCATAGCCCATGATTGGAAGATTTCTGAAAATGGCAAGCTTTACACATTTTATTTGAGAAATGATGTCTTTTTTCATTCGCATGAAAAATTTGGCCCTGCCAAAACAAGGTTGGTAACTGCCGCAGATTTTGAATACAGTTTAAACAGATTGCAAGATCCAAAACTCGCCTCCCCTGGGAGTTGGGTATTGAACTCCGTTGATGAATTTTCAGCCAAGGGACCGCATACATTTCAAATCAAATTAAAACATCCTTTTCCGGCTTTTCTTGGATTGCTAAGTATGAAATATTGCAGTGTGGTGCCAAGGGAAATCGTTAAATTTTATGGCGTAGATTTTAGAAGCCACCCAATAGGAACAGGCCCTTTTTTATTTAAGCGTTGGTCTGAGAATAACAAATTGGTATTTCGTAAAAATAACCGCTACTTTGAAAGTGATTCTAAAGGGAATAAACTCCCATACTTAGAAGCAATTGCCATCACATTCCTGAGAGATAAACAATCCGAATATTCCCAATTTTTACAAGGTAATATTGATTTTATTTCAGGCCTAGATGGGTCTTACAAAGATGACATCTTGACCCCCCAAGGGCAACTTAAAGACAAGCATATGGGCAGTATAAAAATGCTCAAAAGCCCATACCTAAATACTGAATACCTAGGGTTTTTTATGAATCCTAATATGAATAAAGACAGCAGCCGTCTTTTAAGACAGGCATTTAATTATGGTTTTGACCGCAAAAAAATGATTGCTTTTCTGAGAAATAACATTGGAAACCCTGGTTATGGTGGCATCATTCCAAAGGGATTGGCTGGTTATGATGGTTCAATAGGATTTGAATACAACCCAAAAAAAGCAAAAGCACTCGTGTCAAAATATAAAAAACAGTCCAATAATGAAATGCCCAATCTAAAGATTTCAACAACTGAAAATTATTTAAGTTTTTGTGAATTCATCCAAAGAGCATTGCAAGACATTGGCTTATTTATAGAAATTGATGTGATGCCAGCCTCTGCGCTGAAATCTGCAAAAGCGAATGGAAAAACAACTGTTTTTAGAGCCAGTTGGGTAGCGGATTATCCTGATGCACAAAACTATTTATCACTCTTTTACAGTGAAAACTTTGCACCAAAAGGCCCTAACTACACCCATTTTAAAAACGAAAAATTTGATCGTTTATACAAATCAGCGATGAAAGAAACCAATGATTCTATAAGGACTGTTCTTTATAAAAAAATGGATAAAATTATTATGAGTGAGGCGCCTGTTGTCGTTTTATTTTATGATGAAGCACTGCGTTTCGTTCACAAAAGCATTGAGGGTCTCGAAATCAATCCCACAAATCTTTTAGAAATTAAAAGAGTGAGAAAGTATTAGGCGGTTCTTAGCCCTTTTGTGTCTTCAAAAATAGATTCTAAGATACGAGCCTCTTGTTCTGTAAAATCCAAGCCGCGCCGCCTAAAAACTGCCTTTGCTACTTCAAATGCCTTTTTGGTCAAATAAGTACTAAATCCTTGACTGCCCCCCCAACTAAAACTCGGTATATAGTTTCTGGGAAACCCACTGCCAAAAACATTGACGCATACGCCTACAACAGTCCCCGTATTAAACATGGTACTGATACCACATTTACTGTGGTCCCCCATCATTAATCCACAAAATTGAAGGCCAGTCTTGGCAAAAGATTCTGATTCAAAATCCCAAAGGCGGACCTCAGCATAGTTGTTCTTTAAGTTTGAAGTATTGGTACCAGCCCCTAAATTACACCACTCTCCTATGACAGAATTTCCTAAAAATCCGTCGTGGGCTTTGTTAGAATAGCCAAAAATTACAGAATTATTTACCTCACCACCTACTTTTGAATGCGGACCAATGGTGGTGGAACCATAAATTTTTGAGCCCATTTTTAGTGTCGAATTTTCACACAATGCAAAAGGACCTCTAATCAAGCTTCCCTCCATAATTTCAGTGTTTTCACCGATGTAAATTGGACCATCGGTCGCGTTTAAAACACAGTGATCAAGCTTTGCGCCTGCTTCAATGAAAATACGTTCGGAATGAATTGTACTGACAGATTTAGGAATGGGTTCGGAAGTTTTACCTTTTGTAATAAATTGAAAATCTGCTTCAATTGTAGCGCCATTTAATTCAAATATATCCCAAGTATTTTTTATACTAATTGTAGACGCTGGACATCTGTGAATTTTAAACTGACTGAAATCAATTGTTTCTTGGGTTTCAGAAACTCTAAAAGCGACCGTCTGCTCACCCTCAAAAACAGCTTCATTTTCGCCTAAATTTTGAATTAATTCTACAAGTTTAAGATTGGGAAGATAGGCCGCATTGATCATGATATTGTCTGAAAACTCAACCATTGGAAATTTCTCAGATAAATAATCTTCTGTGATGGTTGTGGTTGTTAAACCTAGATAAGCCTCCCATTTTTCGCGAATGGTAAAAATTCCCATGCGGAGGTCTGCCACTGGCCTGGTATAGGTAAAAGGCAGTAAGGCATTTCTGTTAGGGCCATCAAATAGAATGTAATTCATCTGGCTAATTTTTTTGTAAAAATAACAAAAAAGCCTTTCATAGTATGAAAGGCTTTTGTAATGCTTGCTAACGCGTCGTTATTTTTTAAACTTGGCATATTTTGTTTTAAACTTATCAATTCGACCTGCAGTGTCAACCAATTTGGATTTACCAGTGTAATAGGGATGTGAGGTTCTTGAAATTTCAAGTTTAATAAGAGGATACTCGACACCATCAACTTCAAGGGTTTCGTTGGTATCTGCAGTTGACTTTGTTAAAAAAACATCATCGTTGGACATGTCTTTAAAAGCTACAAGTCTATAATTTTCAGGGTGGACTCCTTTTTTCATCGTTTAATAGTTTCGATTTTTCGAGTGGTAAATTTAAGTATTTTTTAGAAAATCGCAACTGTTTATAATTTTTTTTATTTTTATAACTCTTGTAACATTTTTAAATAATTTGTAACTAATTAGATAAATAATAATCTCTAAAAAAAATAATTATGGAAACAACTTCAAAATCTAACGCTATAAATCTTGGCTTGTACCTTGGAGCAGCACTGTCGGCTATCGTCGTTTTAATCTACGCTGTAAATTTGGATTTATTCATCGAGTGGTGGTTGGGAATATTGCTGTTTTTATTGGTGATAGTGTTTGGCATTGTTTCATCAGTAAAGGCCAGAAAAATACAAAATGGATTTATCAATTTCAAAGCTGCTTTTTCAAATTATTTTATCACTGTTGCAGTTGGTACAGGGATCGCCACTATTGTGAGTATACTGATTTTCTCATTTATTGATACAGATGCTGCTGTTTACCTCAACGAACAAGTGCTTTTGGTTACAAAACAGTCTATGGAGCGCTTTGGTGCATCTCAAGAAATTATTACTCAAGCCCTAGCTGAAGCAAGTACAAAAGATAATTTTTCAGTTGTAAATCAATTGGTTTCCTATGCCTTTAGGTTGGCCTTTTATGCACTTACAGGACTTGTTGTGGCATTGATCCTTAAAAAATCCGATACAAACCAAGCATAAATTCGCTATTTTTGGGGCTATCTAAGATAATTAAATGGACATTTCAGTTGTCATACCCCTTTTAGACGAACAAGAGTCTCTCGAAGAACTATTCGATTGGATTGCCAAAACAATGCAGTCTAGTGGGCTAACTTATGAACTCATTTTTATTGATGATGGCAGTAAAGACCAGTCTTGGGAGATTATCAAAGCTTTAAGCGATAGTAACCCAGCGGTTGTTGGCATTCGATTTTTAAAAAACTTTGGTAAATCACAAGCCCTTCATGCTGGTTTTGAAAAGGCAAGTGGGGATGTGATCATTACCATGGATGCCGATTTACAAGACAGCCCAGATGAAATCCCCGCCCTATTTAAGCTTATTAACAACGAAAAATACGATGTTGTTTCAGGCTGGAAAAAGAAACGCTATGATCATTTTTTTGCGAAAAATCTTCCCTCAAAATTATTTAATTGGGCAGCAAGAAGAGTCTCAGGACTTGCATTACACGATTTTAACTGTGGCCTAAAGGCCTACAGAAATGAAGTGGTTAAAACCATTGAAGTTTATGGCGAAATGCACCGCTATATCCCAGTTTTAGCAGTCAATGCAGGCTTTAAAAAAATTACCGAGAAAGTTGTGGCACACCGAAAGCGAAAATATGGTAAAACAAAATTTGGTATGGAAAGGTTTATCAATGGGTTTTTAGATTTGATTACAATTTGGTTTACCTCAAGATTTGGAAAACGCCCTATGCATTTTTTCGGATTACTTGGTGTTCTAATGCTCATCATAGGCTTTGGTTTTGCAGTTTATTTGGGGGTTGAAAAAATGTATTTTAATCCTTCTGGCCGCTTGATTGCACAGCGACCTGAGTTTTTTATCGCACTGACAACCATGATTATTGGAACGCAATTTTTTGTGGCTGGGTTTTTAGGTGAAATTATTTTACAATCCCGGAGTCACAAAGAACGCTACCAGATCTCAGAAGAAACCTGTGGTAAATAATGTGAATAAATCAAGGCCTTAATCTTGGAAATAATTAAATTTGTAATCAAAATTAATCAATGAAACCCCTCCTAGATAAAGAATTACTATCCAGAATATCAACATGGCAAGTTGATTTTTTTGACTCAGAAACCAAAAATGAAATTAAAAGACTTCAAAACCACCCCGAAGAACTTGAAGATCGCTTTTATAAAGATCTAGAATTTGGCACAGGGGGTATGCGTGGAGTTATGGGGGTTGGGACCAACCGCATCAATAAGTATACTTTGGGAAAAAACACCCAAGGCCTTTCCAATTACCTGAAGGAACTCTACCCTAACGAAAATCTAAAAGTAGCCATAGCCTATGACTGCAGGCACAACAGCAAGTCATTTGCTAAAGTCGTGGCGGATGTATTTTCAGCCAATGAAATTGAAGTGTTTTTATTTGAAGAGCTTCGGCCTACTCCAGAACTGTCATTTGCAGTCAAAGAACTGGAATGTCATTGTGGTATTGTATTAACTGCTTCTCATAACCCCCCAGAATACAATGGCTATAAAGTATATTGGAAAGATGGTGGGCAATTGGTTCCACCCCATGACAAAGCGATCGTAAATAAAATCAATGACACAGATTATACCGCAATAAATTTTAATGCCAATCTGAGCCTAATTCACAGCATCGGAAAAGATATTGACGATGTTTTTGTCAGTGCTGCTGTCAAAAATGGAGTCCTTAAACTCAATTCAAACGAAAACAGAGATAATTTATCCATCGTTTTTACCCCCTTGCACGGGACTTCTATTACTGCAGTTCCAGCAACACTCAAAGAAGCAGGCTACAAAAACGTTCATATCGTTGAAGAACAAGCCATCCCAAATGGCGATTTTCCGACCGTAAAATCACCCAATCCCGAAGAGCCGGATGCCCTAAAAATGGCTTTGGACTTGGCCGAGAAATTAAAGGCTGATATTGTTATTGGAACCGATCCGGATTGTGACAGGCTTGGGATTGCAGTTAGAAATAACAATGGTAAACTCAAACTGCTAAATGGAAATCAAACCATGGTAATCATGGCAAAATTTTTATTGGATCAGTGGAAAAACCAAGGCAGAATCAATGGCCATCAATTTTTAGGATCAACCATTGTTTCAACTCCAATGCTTCCAAAACTCACAGCCCATTACGGGGTAGATTGTAAAATTGGACTTACAGGATTTAAATGGATTGCCAAAATGATTGAAGAATTTCCAGAGATGGACTTTATTGGTGGAGGAGAGGAAAGTTTTGGATTTATGGTTGGAGATTTTGTTCGCGATAAAGACGCTGTTACCTCTACCCTGCTCGCCTGTGAAATTGCAGCTTTGTCAAAAGCTTCTGGCAGTTCATTTTTTAAGGAGTTAATTGATTTGTATTGCACCCATGGCTTTTATAAAGAAAAACTTGTTTCAATTACAAAAAAAGGCAAAAGTGGTGCTGTGGAAATTCAAAAAATAATGCAAGATGCACGCACCACACCCCCAACAAAAATCAATGGCTCAACTGTTATATGTATTGACGATTACCAAGCTTCAATATCTCACAACACAATAAAGGATAAATCCTTGGAAATCAAAACCCCCAAAGCCAATGTGCTTATATTTACTACCGAAGATGGTAGTAAAATTGCCCTGCGCCCCAGTGGAACAGAACCTAAAATAAAATACTATATCAGTGTGAACACAGAGATAAAAAAAGCTTCTGACTATCTCAATATAAATCAACAATTAGATGTTAAAATTGAGGGGATTCTCAAAGCATTGGAACTAAAATAGCATGAGAGAAATTATTGTACAATTATGGCCCTTTATTAGGAATTACAAAAAACACGTGGTTCTAAATATTGTCTTTAATTTACTGTATGCCGCTTTCAGTACCCTGGCATTTGTTTCTTTGATTCCCATGCTTAATGTTTTATTTGACAAAACTCAAAAAATCACAAAAGCGCCCCATTGGAAAGGGTTGGCAGATCTTAAGAACTATGCCAATGATACCCTAAATTACAAGCTTACTGCATTTTTGGAAGCTGGCAATGCTCAAATGGCATTGTTGATCGTAGTTGGGATTGTTATCAGTACTTTTTTTCTTAAAAATCTATTTGGATACCTTTCCATGCAACATGTCATGTATCTCAAGAATGGAGTTTTGACAGATTTGAGAAAACACATGTACAAACACATCATTGAACTTCCTGTAAGTTTTTATGCCAAACGGAAAAAAGGGGATATAATGGCCAGAATTTTAGGCGATATTAATGAAATGCAAAATTCCTTTTTTATCATTCTAGAACTCATCATCAGAGAACCCTTAACTATTGTATTTTCATTGGTAGTCATGTTCACTTTGAGTTGGCAACTGTCTATTTTTGTACTGTTTTTTATCCCGATTACAGGATTTTTAATTTCTCAAATTGGAAAGCGACTAAAGCGACAATCTCTCAAGGCACAACAAGAATCTGGTCAGCTTATTTCAACAGTCGAAGAAACACTCTCGGGCCTAAAAATTATAAAGAGTTACAATGCAGAATCCAATTTCAAAAAACGTTTTTCAAATTCAGCCGACACCATTTTAAAATTGATGAACAAAATTGGTCTAAAAAATAATTTAGCAGGACCCTTAAGTGAGTTCTTAGGAATCATCACCATCGCAGTACTTTTGTGGTATGGAGGCAAACTGGTACTCATTGAAGAAGTGATTCAAGGCACTACATTTATTGGGTTTATGGGACTGGCTTATGGAATTTTAACACCTGCAAAAGCCATCAGCAAAGCTTCATACAAAGTTAAGAATGGGATTGCCGCTGCCGATCGAGTGTTTGAGGTTTTAGAAACTGAAGACAGCATGCCAAATCATAAAAATGCCAAAGAGTTGTCAGATTTTAAATCTGCCATTGAACTTAAGGATGTGGTGTTCAAATATGAAAATGAAAATATTTTGACAGGGTTTTCTTTGGCTGTAAAAAAGGGGCAAACCGTGGCCTTGGTTGGACAATCTGGAAGTGGTAAATCTACAATAGCAAGTTTGCTAACCCGTTTTTATGACCTTGAAAAGGGTTCCATACGCATAGATGGAACTGATATTAAAAAATTCAGCAAATCTTCCCTTAGATCTCAAATTGGCTTGGTAACTCAAGATTCCATTTTATTTAACAACAGCATAAAAAACAATTTAAAAGTTGGAAATGAAAACGCCACTGATAAAGCACTAATTGAGGCGCTCAAAGTGGCCAATGCGTGGGAGTTTGTAAAGGATTTGCCCGACGGTATAGAGACGAATATTGGAGATGCTGGCAACAGCCTTTCTGGTGGACAAAAACAACGTCTAAGCATCGCCAGAGCTGTTTTAAAAAATGCACCCATTATGATTTTGGATGAGGCCACCTCCGCTTTGGATACAGAAAGCGAGCGATTGGTACAACAAGCCCTTGAAAATATAATGAAAAACCGCACTTCAATCGTGATTGCACACCGGCTCTCAACGATTCAAAATGCCGACCAAATCATCGTAATGAAAGCTGGAAAAATTGTTGAACAGGGCCAACACAAAGAACTCCTAAAAAAACAAGGTATGTACCATAAATTGGTGCTAATGCAGTCTCTAGATTAAAGTTGAAACGGCCTTGATCGTTACTTTTTTGAAATTACTTGAAAGATAATTTTGAAATTCTACCGCTTCCAGCTGCAAATGCTACACTGTCATTTAAAAAGCGAATGGTGTAGTAACCCTGATCACTCAAGTGTTTCCAACGCTTTCCAGCATCTGCGGAATAATCTATACCCTGAAATCCCAAAGCAACCATCCCTATTGCCTTTGAATTGGGAATAAATTGAATACAACTTCTATATGAGGGGACATTTACGCCTTGTATCGGCTGCCAAGTTTGTCCTCCGTCAGTGGTTTTGACCACCGTATTAAAATTTGCTTTAGGATTTGTATAATCTCCCCCAACAGCAATTCCATTTTTTTCATCGTAAAAATCAATGCTGTAAATCCCAGTTGTTTGACTGCCTTGCACTATTGGTGTGTTAAAAATACGCCATGTAACTCCTTTATCTTCCGAATAAAGTATGCGGCTGACCGCGCCCCCACTGGCCAACCAAACCTTGTCACCAAAGATCGAAATATTGGTATCACTGGCTGCAAATGCAGCTTCACCCTCAACGGTTTTTGGAAGTTGGCTACAAGGTATTTTAGACCATTGCCTGCCAGCATCTCTTGTGATTAATATACTTATACAACCATCAGTAGGATCCCCCATTGCAATGCCCTCTTGGGAATTCCAAAAATCAATACTGTCATAAAAAACACTTGGATGTTTCTCAAAATAAACCAAAACTGAGTCTCTGTATAAGACCGCAGGGTTTCCAATACTCAGGCTAAAAAGAACCCCATCAACCAAGGCTATGGATCGGATGTTAAAGGTGTCCTTAGAAAAGCGACTCTTAACTAGTGATTGTTTTTCTAGGTTATAGCGATAAACATCTCCAAGAGACGAAACCGCTACAACATTTTTTTGAGTCAACTCTAGAGCTCTGATATTCATAAGGGAATCCGCTGCAAGGGTTTCAATTTCAAGTTTATTGAAAGGGGATAAATTTTTGTCTAGAGAACTGCAATTCAAGAAAAGTACAGTACTTAAAAACCCTAAAAAATAGCGCATTGTTATTAAATTTAATTGGAAAATCAATATACATATTTATATAATGTCAAACCGTTTATTAAATGTAACTTTGTCAAAGTAATTAACAGTTTATGCGTTTACACAGAAATTTATGCTTTGCCGTTATTGATGGAATATTAGAAGTATTTAATGATGCTAAATATGCTGATAAAGTAATTCAATCCCTATTAAAACGCGACAAGCGCTGGGGAAGTCGCGATCGCGGTTTTATAGCAGAAACAACCTACGACATTGTGCGCTGGAAACGCCTTTACGCAGAAATTGCAGAAGTTAAAGCGCCATTTAGCCGCGTTGATGCCTGGCGGCTGTTTGCTGTATGGGCTACCTTGAGAGGTATTAAACTTCCAGATTGGAAATATTTTGAAAACACCCCTACAAGAAAAATCAAGGGTCGATTTGATGAAGCCTGTAAAACAAGAAAGCTCAGAGAGTCAATACCTGACTGGATTGATGAGCTTGGAGTCAAAGAATTGGGAAAAATAACTTGGACAAAGGAGTTGGCCAAACAAAATGAACAAGCCGAGGTTATTTTAAGAGTAAACACGCTCAAGACAACCAAAGAAGCACTTCAAAAAGCATTGCTTTCGGAAGATATTGAAAGCCTTGAAATTAAAGGCTACCCCGATGCGCTTAAATTGGTTAAACGCCACAATGTATTTAGAACTGAGGTCTTTAAAAAGGGATGGTTTGAAGTGCAAGATGCCTCCTCACAACTTGTGGCTGCCTTTTTGGAAGTTCGTCCCGGAATGAAAGTTGTAGATACTTGTGCAGGTGCTGGCGGCAAGACATTGCAGCTGTCAGCATTGATGCAAAATAAAGGATCCCTTATTGCAATGGACATATACGAAAGTAAACTTAAAAAATTAAAAATTAGGGCAAAACGAAATGGTGTCCACAATATAGATTTGCGGCTTATAGAATCCACCAAACCCATCAAAAAATTAAAAGAAAAAGCGGACCGTCTCTTGATTGATGCGCCATGCTCAGGCTTGGGTGTATTGAGGCGAAATCCAGATACTAAATGGAAACTACAGCCTGATTTTTTTGAAAATATAAAAAAAATACAGCAACAACTGTTACAAGACTATTCTAAAATATTAAAACCTGGTGGAAAAATGGTTTATGCAACATGTTCTGTACTGCCCTCGGAAAATCAAGATCAAATCGCAGCTTTTTTAGCATCTGAAAAAGGCCAAGCATTTAGATTTGTTAAAGACAATAGTATCTTGGCACATCAAAGTGGTTATGATGGTTTTTATATGGCGCTCCTTGAAAAATTTATCTTATGAAACAACCTATCACATTATTTTTAATATTTTCCCTCTCTTTGGCATTTGCACAAATTCCCAATGGATATTATAACAACGCCACAGGAAATGGCTATCAACTTAAAACACAACTTTATAATATAATAAATCAACAAAACGATCAGGGTTACAGTGCGATTGATGGTTTTTTTAGAGAATATGACCTAGATAATTATTACGAAAATAATTACAGCATTCTAGACATTTATTCAGAAAATCCCAACGGTCAAGACCCCTACAATTTTACGCCAAATATTGACGAATGTGGTAGTTATTCTGGGGAGGGTGATTGTTATAATAAAGAACATATCATTCCAAAATCTGTTTTTAATGAAAATCCGCCCATGCAAGGAGACGCCCACCAACTCTTGCCAACAGACGGCCGGGTCAATGGTCTTCGGGGCAACTTTCCTATGGGACGTGTTGATGACAACAACCTGGCCTCTCAATCTGGAATTTCAAATCCTACACAAAATGGATCAAAATTGGGTTACAACCTAGACATTGGTTATTCTCAGGGATACTCAGAAACTGTTTTTGAACCCATTGATGAATTTAAAGGGGATGTAGCACGCATTTATTTTTATTTTGCTACACGCTATCAAAATCAAATTTCTAACTGGGATGACTATCCCATGTTTAACGGCAGTAGCAATCAAGTTTTTGAAACTGTTTTTTTAAATATTTTACTTGAGTGGCACAATATGGATCCTGTGTCCCAAAAAGAGATTGATCGAAATGATGCTATTTACTACCACCATCAGGGCAATCGCAACCCTTTTGTAGACCACCCAGAATATGTCAATGTTATTTGGAATCCTCAAGATGATGACCAGGCTCCCAGCAGTCCTACCAATCTGGAAGCATTTAACCCCTCACCCAGCAGTATTGATTTAAATTGGGATGCATCCACGGATAATATTGGTGTAAGCAGTTACGATATTTATATTGCCGGAGGGTTTTACAGCAATATAAATTCCACATCAGCCACTGTAATTGGACTGAGTTCAGAGACCAATTATTGTTTTACAGTCACCGCTAAAGATGCGAATAACAACAGCTCATTGCCTTCAAATCAAGCTTGTGAAACTACAACAAATGGAAATTCAGGCAATCCAGACCTTTTCTTCTCTGAATATATGGAAGGGAGTGGCAATAACAAAGCCTTGGAGATTGCTAATTTTTCAGGAAACTATATTGATTTGTCAAATTACGAACTAAAGCTGAGCTCCAATGGAAATAGTGGTTGGACCATAAATTACAGTTTCCCAAACAATGCGGGTGTTGACAATGCTGATGTATATGTCGTTATGAATGGAGGCGCTTCAATATGTACCGATGTAGATGATAATTTAAATAACAGCATCACTGGATTCAATGGGAACGATGCAATTGGACTGTTTAAAAATGGCGTTTTGATTGATATATTAGGGACCCTTGGAAACAGCAGTGATTATGCAAAAAACACCACCCTAGTTCGCAATGCAGATATCGCAGTCGGCAGTACTGTTTTTAATGCAACTGAATGGAGCAATTATCCTATTAATACCTGCGAAAATTTAGGATCCCATACACAAACACTTGGAAATTTTATAACAGACAATAATATTGTGAATTTATATCCAAATCCGCTGTCAAAAAACACACTTTATATCAAAACTTTGGAAGCTATAAAACTTGAAATCTACGCCATTAACGGATTAAAAATATACGAGAGCAGGCTTCAAGCTGGAGAAAACAGACTTTTATTTGATGATTTAAAATCTGGTATTTATATTTTTAAATTTCAAAGCGCTTTAAAATCTTGGGTACATAAAATTATTAGATTATAAAAATTTTAAATCTGAGCCAATATCAGCTGTTCAAAACTTGTGGATAATACACAAAAATCGCTGTAAAAAAGCATGTAAAATCAATACAAAAAAATTTAATTTTGTAGGGATTCTTAATCCAACCTCCAGCGCATGATTCACTTTTTTGGTAATGCTCAAAACAGCGTCTTTGCCGTGCAGGCATCAAAAGCATTTTCAAAACAAACCGTCGCTAAACTCATATGGCTTTTTGGAAATCAACCCAAAATTGAAACCATGGCTATTGAGACCCCATTTATTGGACCAAGAGCCGCCATGATCACGCCATGGAGCACCAACGCCGTAGAGATAACGCAGAACATGGGTATTACAGGCATTCTTCGCATCGAGAAATTTCAGGCTATAAATGAAAATTTCAAAGGCTTTGATCCAATGATATCAGAAAAATTTAAGGCCTTAAATCAATCTATTTTTGATATTGATATCACTCCTGAACCCATCCTAAAAATCAATGATATTGGAGCCTATGACAAACAACAAGGCTTGTCTCTAAGCGAAGAAGAAATCGATTACCTTGAAAAAATAAGCGAAAAGATTGGACGCCCACTAACCGATTCAGAAGTTTTTGGATTTTCCCAAGTCAATTCTGAACACTGTCGACATAAAATTTTCAATGGCAGTTTTGTAATCGATGGTGAGGAACAACCTACTTCCCTGTTCAAACTCATCAAAGAAACCTCCAAACTAAACCCTGACAATATAATTTCAGCCTATAAAGACAATGTTGCTTTTATCAAAGGTCCTGTAGTTGAGCAATTTGCCCCAAAAAGAGCTGATATGCCTGATATTTACTCTACAAAAGATTTTGAGTCGGTGATTTCACTAAAAGCAGAAACCCACAACTTCCCAACAACTGTAGAGCCCTTTAACGGAGCGGCTACAGGATCGGGTGGTGAGATCAGAGATCGACTGGCGGGTGGAAAAGGGTCTTTGCCGTTGGCGGGAACAGCGGTTTATATGACTTCTTATTCGAGACTTTTAGACAACCGCCCTTGGGAAAGTGGCTTTAAAGAAAGGACTTGGCTTTACCAAACCCCGATGGATATTTTAATCAAAGCCTCAAATGGGGCTTCCGATTTTGGAAACAAATTTGGGCAACCCCTTATTTGTGGCTCCATACTCACCTTTGAACACAGTGAACAGGCCATGCGGTTGGGTTTTGATAAAGTCATCATGCAAGCTGGTGGAATTGGCTATGGTAAATTAGATCAAGCCTTAAAAGACACCCCAAAAAAAGACGATAAAATTGTCATATTAGGAGGCGATAATTACAGAATTGGTATGGGTGGTGCAGCAGTATCTTCTGCCGATACAGGAGAATTTTCGTCGGGCATTGAACTCAATGCGGTTCAACGCTCCAACCCAGAAATGCAAAAACGAGCCGCCAATGCGATTCGTGGAATGATTGAGAGTGATGAAAACTTTATTGTTTCCATTCACGATCATGGAGCTGGAGGCCACCTCAATTGCTTGTCGGAATTGGTCGAAGATACAGGGGGGCATATCAATCTAGATGTTTTGCCTGTTGGAGACCCCACACTTTCTGACAAAGAGTTGGTTGGAAATGAATCCCAAGAACGCATGGGATTGGTCATTGCTGAAAAACACCTTGAAACCCTTCAAAAAATTGCGGAACGCGAACGCTCCCCAATTTATAAGGTCGGAACCGTAACCAACGACCATCGTTTTGTATTTCAATCCGCTAAAAATGGCAATAAGCCCATGGATTTTAATCTGGAAGATATGTTTGGAAGCTCTCCAAAAACAATCTTAGAAGACCAGCGATTGAAAAAAAACTACAAGCCCATTGACTATCAAGTTGAATTGGTGAAGTCATATATCGAACAAGTTCTTAAACTTGAAGCAGTGGCTTGCAAGGATTGGTTGACCAATAAAGTAGACCGCTGTGTCGGTGGAAAAGTGGCAAAACAGCAATGTGTGGGCCCTTTACAATTGCCATTAAACAACCTCGGCGTCATGGCACTGGATTACAAAAGCGAGCACGGAGTGGCTACCAGTATCGGTCATGCCCCCATAGCAGCACTCATTGACCCCACAGCAGGCAGTAGAAATGCCATAACCGAAGCCTTGACCAATATTGTGTGGGCACCTTTAGAGGGTGGGTTAAAAGGGGTCTCGCTGTCGGCCAACTGGATGTGGCCTTGTAAAAATCCTGGTGAAGATGCCAGACTTTATGAAGCGGTCAAAGGGGTTTCGGAATTTGCAATAGGCTTGGGAATTAATGTTCCTACAGGAAAAGACTCTCTATCCATGAAACAAAAATACCCAGATGGAGATGTACTGTCTCCAGGAACGGTTGTCATATCTGCAGCAGCCCACTGCGATGGTATTTCCAAAGTTGTCGAACCGTTGTTTAAAAAAAATAAAGGGCCCATTTATTATATCAATATCTCTCAAGATGCCTTAAAATTAGGCGGCAGTTCTTTTGCGCAGATTCGCAACGGCATTGGACAAGAAGCCCCAAAGGTACAAAGTGCCGAATATGTGAAAGTGGTCTTTGACACCATTCAAAAGCTAATTCGAGAGGAACAAATTGTCGCTGGACACGATATTGCATCAGGAGGCTTGATAACAAGTTTATTGGAGTTGTGTTTTTCAGACAATGAATTAGGGGCAAATATTGATCTGAGTCTTCTAGGTGAAAAAGATCTGGTAAAAGTGCTGTTTTCAGAAAATCCCAGCTTGGTTATTCAATCCAAAGACCGCAGTGTTGAAGCGGTGTTTAAAAACAACGGAGTTGAGGCTATTCGCATAGGAAATGTCTTGAAAAACAGTAGACTGAAATTAAAAAATCATGACTCTGAATTAGAATTAAACATTGAAACTTACAGAGATTTCTGGTATGAGACCTCTTACTTACTAGATGATAAACAAACCGCCAATGGTCTTGCAAAATCACGCTTTGAAAATTATAAAAATCAAGCTTTAAACTATGTTTTCCCAACGAGCTTTGACGGGATACGGCCCAGTGAAAAGAATAAAAAAATTCGACCCAAAGCCGCGGTTATAAGGGAGAAAGGTAGCAACTCCGAACGCGAAATGGCCAATGCCATGTACCTTGCTGGATTTGAAGTCAAAGATGTCCATATGACCGATTTAATTTCGGGCCGAGAGACTCTAGAAGACATCCAATTTATTGGGGCAGTTGGAGGCTTTAGCAACAGTGATGTTCTTGGATCGGCAAAAGGCTGGGCGGGCGCTTTTAAATACAATGAAAAAGCTAAAAAAGCCCTTCAAAATTTCTTTTTAAGAAATGATACCTTATCGGTTGGTATTTGCAACGGCTGTCAGCTGTGGATGGAGTTGGATTTAATCAATCCAGATCACAAACAACACGGTAAAATGACTTATAACGACTCCAAAAAGCACGAAAGTGCTTTCACTTCAGTCAGCATTCAAAAAAACAATTCTGTGATGTTGTCTTCTTTTGAGGGGACTACTCTTGGTGTATGGATCTCACATGGAGAGGGAAAATTTACTTTGCCTTACCAAGAATCAAACTATAATATTGTAGCTAAATATGCCCATAAAGACTATCCACATAACCCCAATGGTTCCGACTTTAACACCGCCATGCTATGCGACTCAACAGGCAGACACTTGGTAACCATGCCCCACATAGAACGGTCTATTTTTCCTTGGAATTGGGCCTATTATGCTGATGACAGAAAAGATGATGTTTCGCCATGGCTTGGAGCCTTTGAAAATGCACGACAGTGGATTGAACAGTACAATGCTAAAATCTAAACTTTGTATGAGTTATTTTACATAATTTACAATTTATCCTTTCTAATTTGTTAAGTTTTTAAAAATCCTTACTTTGCAGACTAAGAAATCCCAATAAAATGGCGGACATTAGCAGGCTTTTTGATTTTCCTTATTACCAATTAAAAAAGCACAATCTCGATGCGGCATTGGTAAGTAAAAAAAATGGAGAATGGGTTGAAACCTCAACCAAAGAATATCTCAATAAGGCCAATGCCTTAAGCCGCGCTTTGCTAAAGCTAGGCGTTCAAAAAGATGATAAAATCGCTGTCATTTGTACCACCAACAGAACTGAGTGGTGTATTGTAGATATTGCAGTTCTTCAATTAGGGGCGCAGACCGTTCCAATTTACCCCAATATTTCTTCTGAGGATTACCAATATGTACTGAGCCACAGCGAGGCCAGTTATTGTTTTGTTTCAGACCGAGAAGTTTTTGACAAAGTCTTAAAAGTAAAGACCAAGACAAAACTAAAAGACATTTATAGTTTTGATGAATTAGAAGATTGTGAAAATTACAGCAATCTGTTTGAAATGGGTAAAGACAAATCGAATCAAAAAGATTTGGAAACCCGCAAAGCCAATGTCAAGGAAACCGATTTGGCAACCCTGATATACACCTCTGGAACAACTGGAAAACCCAAAGGGGTCATGCTGTCACATCGGAATATCGTACAAAACGTTCTGGCCAGTATTCCAAGATTACCACTGATTGAAGGGGCTTCTCGAGTTTTGAGTTTTTTACCACTCTGTCATATTTTTGAAAGGGTATTGATTTATGTATATCAACATGCTGGGGTCAGCGTATACTTTGCTGAAAGCCTGGAGACCATTGGCGCTGATGCCCAAGAAATAAAACCCAACCTAATGAGTGTGGTCCCGCGTCTGCTAGAAAAAGTGTTTAATAAAATTTATGCCAAGGGCTCAGAGCTCAAGGGTCTCAAGAAAAAACTGTTTTTTTGGGCAGTTGCCCTAGGAGAGCGCTTTGAACCCTACAGGGCCAACGGTTGGTGGTATGAAGTTCAACTTAAAATTGCCAAAAAACTTATTTTTAGCAAATGGAGATCAGGGCTTGGCGGAGAATTACACACCATGGTTTGTGGCAGCGCCGCTTTACACCCAAGACTGTCAAGAGTTTTCTGCGCTTCAGGAATGATGGTGATGGAAGGCTATGGACTGACGGAGACCTCCCCTGTTGTCAGTGTTGGTATGGAGGCCAATAAATTTTTTAAAATTGGAACCGTTGGCAAACCCATTCACAATGTAGAGGTAAAAATTGCCGAAGACGGTGAAATCCTTATCAAGGGTCCCAATGTAATGCAAGGCTATTATAAAGACCCCCAACGTACCGCTTCGGTAATGACAGCTGATTACTTTCACACTGGTGACAAAGGGGAATTGGACCGTGAAGGATTCTTAAAAATTACTGGACGTAAAAAAGAAATGTTTAAAACTTCTGGAGGTAAATACATCATCCCAACACTGATCGAAAATGCGCTTAAAGAATCCAATTTTATAGAACAAGTCATGGTCATTGGAGAAAATCAAAAGATGCCTGCGGCGCTTATACAACCTAATTTTGAGTTCTTGCTAGAATGGATTGAACGCAAAAATCTAAAGATTGATAAAACACCAGAGTCAATTGTCAGTTCAGCTGAAGTTCAAAAACGCATTCAAAAGGAAGTCGATGACTGCAACAATCGCTTTGGTAAATGGGAACAAGTTAAACGATTTGAATTGACCTCGGATGAATGGTCTATCGACAGTGGACACCTCACTCCAACAATGAAAATGAAGCGCAGTGTGATTTTAAAAATCTATGCATCTTTAGTACAAAAAATCTACGGTTAAGTATTTCCAACTGTTTTAAATAAGCAAAATTTTACTTTTTTTTTAAAAATATACTATGCATGCATAATTTTTTAATTATTTACTATGCGTGCATAATAAAAATTTATATATTTGATTAACCAATTAAATATGAAAGAGAAAACAATAGATTACGTATTGAGAACAACCTGGCTTGCTGTACAAAAAATGTACAATGAAGAAGCCGCTAAATTTGAGGCGACCATGGCCACAGCCTTTACACTCTTAAGCATCGATCCCAAAAAAGGAACGCCTTCCACTTCGCTGGGACCTAAGATGGGAATGGAATCTACCAGTCTGTCAAGAATCTTAAAGACTTTGGAAAGCCGCGAATTGATAAAGCGAAGTCCAAATCCAGAAGATGGCCGCGGGGTGCTTATAAATTTAACGGCCTTAGGGCTGGAAAAAAGGGAGGATTCAAGACAGCGCGTTTTTAAATTTAACAATACCATTAGAACGGAAATTGATTCAGAAAAATTAGACCATTTTTACGATGTCACTCAATCTATTATGAATCTCATCAATGACAAAAAAATATTTTAAAGTTCTTGAACTCTATGAAAAAAAGAAGAATTAATAAAATTGCCATTATTGGCTCAGGAATCATGGGAAGTGGGATTGCCTGCCACTTTGCCAACATTGGTGTGGAAGTGCTCTTACTGGACATCGTTCCCAAATCGCTGAACGAAAAAGAAAAAACACTGGGGCTTAGTCTTGAAGACAAAGCCGTAAGAAATCGACTGGTAAACGATGCTTTAAAAACTGCGCTCAAATCTAAACCCAACCCCATTTACAGCCACAAATTTATCCAACGCATCAAATGTGGTAATTTAGAGGATGATATTTCAAAAATCAAAGATGTAGACTGGATCATGGAGGTGGTCGTTGAGCGCTTGGATATAAAAAAACAAGTCTTTAACACCCTTGAAAAACACCGCAGCCCAGGGACCCTTATTACTTCTAATACCTCGGGCATTCCCATTAAATTTATGAGTGAAGGTCGCAGTGAAGATTTTCAAAAACACTTTTGCGGAACCCACTTTTTTAATCCCGCCCGTTATTTAAAATTATTTGAGATTATTCCCGGACCAAAAACCGATAAAGGAGTGTTGGATTTTTTAAACGGCTATGGCGAACAATTTTTGGGGAAAACCTCAGTGGTCGCTAAGGATACACCAGCCTTTATAGGGAATCGGATTGGGATTTTTGGAATTCAAAGTTTGTTTCATCAAGTTAAAGAATTGGGTCTTAGCGTTGAAGAAGTAGATAAACTCACAGGCCCTGTGATTGGAAGGCCCAAATCAGCCACTTTTAGAACGGTTGACGTTGTGGGTTTAGACACCCTTGTTCACGTGGCCGACGGGATTTTTGAAAATTGCCCAGATGACGAAGCACAGCAGTTATTTATACTGCCTGATTTTGTCAAAAAAATGATGGAAAACAAATGGTTGGGCAGTAAGTCTGGACAGGGTTTTTACAAAAAAGAAGGAAAAAACATTCGAGTGTTAGACCTATCCACACTTGAGTATAGAGACAAAAAACGGGCTAAGTTTGAAACACTTGAATTGACAAAATCAATCGACAATGTTATCGATCGCTTTAAAGTTTTAATTGATGGCAAAGATAAAGCCGCTGAATTTTACCGCAAAAATTTTGCGGCGATGTTTGCCTATGTATCCCACAGAATTCCAGAAATTTCTGATGAATTATATAAAATTGATGATGCCATGAAAGCGGGCTTTGGCTGGGAACACGGCCCTTTTCAAATATGGGATGCCATAGGGATCGAGCGTGGTTTGGCGCTTTTAAAAACCGAAGGTCTTGAGCCTGCTCAATGGGTTTTGGATATGTTGACATCTGGAAATGATAGTTTTTACAGCGTTCAAAATGGAGCCAGTCATGCCTATGATATACAGTCTAAAAAACAATTGCGCATCCCGGGACAAGAATCCTTTATTATTTTGGACAACATTCGAAAATCCAATGAAGTTTTTAAAAACCAAGGAGTTGTTATTGAAGATCTTGGAGATGGTATTTTAAATTGTGAGTTCCGCTCTAAAATGAATACCATTGGAGGGGATGTACTTTCAGGACTCAACAAAGCCGTGGATTTGGCAGAACGAAATTTTGAGGGCTTGGTGATTGGTAATCAGGGCGCTAATTTTTCTGTAGGTGCCAATATTGGAATGATTTTTATGATGGCTGTTGAACAAGAATACGACGAGCTTAACACGGCTATAAAATATTTTCAGGACACCATGATGCGGATGCGATACTCCTCTATTCCAACCGTAGCAGCCCCACATGGCATGACCCTTGGTGGTGGATGTGAATTGTCACTGCATGTAGACAAAGTTGTAGCTGCGGCTGAAACCTATATTGGACTTGTTGAATTTGGCGTAGGATTGATCCCCGGCGGTGGAGGTTCTAAAGAAATGGCAATGCGCGCATCAGACTCGTTTAGAAAAAATGACGTAGAACTCAACATCCTTCAAGAATATTTCTTGACCATTGGAATGGCGAAGGTCGCTACCTCTGCCTATGAAGCTTTTGATTTGGGGATTCTTAAACATGGAAGAGATTCCGTTATTGTCAATAGAGACCGACAGATTGCAACCGCCAAAGCCCACGCAAAATTAATGGCTAAACAAGGCTATACCAAACCCGTAAAACGCAAGGATGTGAAAGTCTTGGGAAAACAAGCTCTAGGAATGTTTCTCGTTGGTACCGACGCTATGCAGGCCAGCAATTACATCAGTGAACACGATCAAAAAATAGCCAATAAATTGGCTTATGTGATGGCTGGTGGAGATTTGTCTGAACCCAGTTTGGTGAACGAACAATACCTTTTAGACATTGAGCGAGAAGCCTTTTTGAGTTTGTGTACAGAGCGCAAAACATTAGAGCGCATTCAACATATGTTAAAAACCGGAAAACCGCTTAGAAATTAAAAAATGGAACAAGCCTATATAGTCAAAGCCTACAGAACCGCTGTTGGCAAAGCACCCAAAGGAATCTTTCGATTCAAAAGAGCCGATGAACTCGGAGCCGAGACCATCCAATATATGATGAAGGAACTTCCAGATTTGGAAGTATCTCGAATTGATGATGTTATTGTTGGGAATGCCATGCCAGAGGGTGCGCAAGGTCTGAATATGGCCCGATTTATATCGCTTATTGGTCTAAATTCTGTGGACGTCCCTGGAGTCACAGTCAACCGCTTTTGTTCTTCTGGACTTGAAACCATAGGAATGGCCGTTGCAAAAATTCAAGCTGGTATGGCAGATTGTGTCATAGCTGGCGGGGCCGAAAGCATGAGTGCTGTACCCATGACAGGATTTAAACCTGAACTCAATTATGATACGATAAACGCTGGGCATGAGGATTATTATTGGGGCATGGGAAACACTGCAGAAGCCGTTGCAAAAGAATATGGTGTTTCCAGAGCAGATCAAGACGAGTTTGCATTTAACTCTCATATGAAAGCGCTAAAAGCTCAAGCTGAAAATCGTTTTCAAGATCAAATTGTACCCATTCAAGTTGAACAAACCTTTGTGGACGAAAACGGAAAACGAGCCACTAAAAAATATACAGTGAACAAAGATGAGGGGCCAAGAAAAGGTACAAATTTAGAGGCACTTTCTAAATTGCGAGCTGTATTTGCGCAAGGCGGTAGTGTAACAGCTGGAAACGCCTCACAAATGAGCGATGGGGCTGCTTTTGTTTTGGTGGTAAGTGAAAGCTTGCTCAAAGAACTAAAATTAGATCCAATTGCAAGAATGGCAAGCTATGCGGTGGCGGGTGTTGAGCCAAGAATAATGGGGATTGGTCCAGTAAAAGCCATTCCAAAAGCTTTGCTAAAAGCAGGTTTAAAACAATCCGACTTGGAACTGATTGAACTCAATGAAGCTTTTGCATCACAATCATTGGCCGTTATCAGAGAATTAGGATTAAATCCAGAACTTATTAATGTCAATGGAGGCGCCATTGCTCTGGGACATCCATTGGGCTGTACGGGTGCAAAATTATCGGTACAATTGTTTGACGAGATGCGAAAGAGAAAGATGTCATCAAAATACGGAGCCGTGACCATGTGTGTTGGTACAGGACAGGGCGCTTGTGGAATTTTCGAATTTTTAAATTAAAAAACTCAAATTTATAACCTATGGAAGTAAAAGAATTATTAAGAGGCGGACAGTTTTTAGTCAAAGAAAGTCCCTGCGACAGTATTTTTACCCCTGAAGACTTTTCAGAAGAACAGCTGATGATGAGAGATGCTGTTAAAGAATTTAATGACAGAGAAGTTATTGCCAAACGCGATCGGTTTGAAGCCAAGGACTACGCCTTAACCGAGGCGGTCATGCGCAAGGCTGGAGAAATGGGATTTCTTGGAGTTTCAGTCCCCGAGGCCTATGGGGGTTTAGAAATGGGGTTTGTCTCTAGTATGTTGGTCTGTGAATATATTTCCAGCGGTACTGGATCTTTTAGCACCGCATTTGGCGCCCACACCGGAATTGGAACCATGCCAATTACTCTCTATGGGACAGAGGCCCAAAAACAAAAATATGTTCCAAAGCTCGCCTCTGGACAGTGGTTTGGCGCCTATTGCCTGACAGAACCTGAGGCTGGAAGTGATGCCAATTCTGGTAAAACCACAGCCACATTATCAAAAGATGGCAGTTACTACAGTATCAGTGGTCAAAAAATGTGGATATCAAATGCAGGCTTTTGCAATGTATTTATCGTCTTTGCGCGCATTGAGAACGACAAAAATATTACTGGGTTTATCGTAGAGAATGACCCTTCAAACGGCATTACATTGGGCGAGGAAGAACACAAACTAGGGATCAGAGCATCTTCAACAAGACAAGTATTCTTTAACGATACTAAAGTCCCAATTGAAAATATGCTTTCCGATAGACAAAATGGATTTAAAATTGCAATGAATGCCCTAAACATTGGTCGTATTAAATTGGCCGCAGCCTGTATTGATTCACAACGAAGAATTACCACGGATGCAATTGTTTATGCCAATGCACGAAAACAGTTTAAAACGCCCATCGCAGAATTTGGAGCCATTAAACACAAATTGGCAGAGATGGCCACCAATACCTATGTAAGTGAATCGGCTTGTTATAGAGCTGCCAAAGAGATTGAGGACCGCATTGCAATGCGTATTGAGAATGGAAATTCTCATCAGCAGGCCGAGCTGAAGGGCGTTGAAGAGTATGCGATAGAATGCTCCATATTAAAAGTAGCCGTTTCAGAAAATGTACAAAATTGTGCCGATGAAGGTATTCAAGTCTTTGGTGGCATGGGGTTTTCTGAAGAAACCCCTATGGAGGCTGCTTGGAGAGACGCTAGAATTGCTAGAATTTACGAAGGAACCAATGAAATAAATCGAATGATTTGCATCGGGATGTTGATTAAAAAGGCCATGAAAGGCCATGTTGATTTATTGGGACCTGCAGTGAAAGTAAAGGAGGAGTTAATGGGCATACCATCATTTGAAACCCCTAATTATACAGCTCCACTGTCACAAGAAAAAGCGGTATTAAAAAATCTTAAAAAAGTTTTTTTAATGGTCGCTGGAGCCGGGATTGAAAAATATGGTCCGCAAATTGAGGAACAACAGCAGTTGCTTTTAAATGCAGCTGATATTTTGATACAAATTTATATGGCTGAATCTGCGATTTTAAGAACAGAAAAAAATATTTTTCGCTTTGGCGAAGCCGCTCAAAAACATCAAACAGAAATGAGTCAATTGTACCTTTACAACGCAGTAGACATCATTACAAAAAGTGCAAAAAATGGAATCGTATCGTTTGTAGAGGGGGACGAACAGCGGATGATGTTGATGGGCTTAAAGCGTTTTACAAAGTACAGCCATTACCCCAATGTAGCAGCGCTCAGGGGCAACATCGCTGACAAAGTAAATAAAGAGAATGCGTATTGTTTCTAAAACATACGCAGTTTAGTTGGTTAGTTAAAAACGCCTTCACGCCTGTGAGGGCGTTTTTTTAACGAAAATAAAAATTAAACTTATCTTTGATTGAGAATTAATTCTTTAGCACAATTAATCTATAAATGAAACGGACGTTAACATTATTCATCTGTCTTTTTTGCATTCAAACAAGCCTAAACGCGCAGAAATACAAACGACAAGACACAATTCGTGGCAGTATAACTTCAGAGCGAAGTTGGTGGGATTTGACTTATTACGATTTAGAAGTGAGTGTGGATCCAAAATCGAAAACCATAGACGGAAAAAACAGCATCCACTACAAGGTTTTAAAGACCAATAAAGTCATGCAAATCGATTTGCAGCCTCCCATGCAATTAACCAAAGCAATACAAAACGGAAGAAAACTAAAAATCAGCCATTGTGGAAATGCCCACTATATTCATTTAGAAAAACCTCAAATAAAATACAATATAGACAGCCTTACTGTCTTCTTCAAAGGCACTCCAAGACAGGCCGTTCGCGCCCCATGGGACGGAGGTTTTTCTTGGAAAGAAGATAAAAATGGAACTGATTTTATTGCCACCACTTGTCAGGGAATTGGAGCAAGTGTTTGGTGGCCTAATAAAGATCATATGTATGACGAAGTTGACAGTATGAAGATTCGTGTAAATGTTCCCAAACATTTGGTAGCAGTTTCCAATGGTCGTTTAATTGATACTTCAAAAAGTGATAAAAGCAATTCCTACACATGGTTTGTTTCAAACCCCATCAATAATTATGGCGTTAATATAAACATTGGAGATTATGTCAATTTTTCTGAAATATACAAAGGGGAAAAAGGGAATCTGAATATGAACTATTATGTTTTGAAACACCATCTAGAAAAAGCAAAAAAACAATTTTTAGAAGCTCCAAAAATGATGAGAGCTTTTGAACATTGGTTGGGCCCATACCCTTTTTATGAAGACAGTTATAAATTGGTAGAAGTTCCCTATTTGGGAATGGAACATCAAAGTTCAGTAACCTATGGCAATCAATTTAAGAATGGCTATTTAGGAACAGATCTTTCAGCTACAGGATGGGGCTTAAAATTTGACTTTATCATTGTACATGAGTCTGGTCATGAATGGTTTGCCAATAACATTACCAATAAAGACATTGCTGATATGTGGATACACGAAGGATTTACTAGCTACGCTGAAAATTTATTCTTGGACTATTATCACGGAAAAGAAGCAGCAGCAGCCTATGTCATTGGAACCCGAAAACGGATTCAAAATGACCGCCCTTTGATTGGTGACTACAATGTTAACAACGAGGGATCTTCAGATATATATTACAAAGGCGCAAACATGATTCACATGCTTAGACAATTGACAAAAGATGACGAGAAATGGCGTCAAATTCTTCGGAAAATGAATTCTAAATTTTACCATCAAACAGTGACAACTCAACAGATTGAAGATTTTTTATCAAAAGAAATTGGTCGAGATTTAAATCCTTTTTTTAATCAATACCTTAGGGATACTCGAATTCCGGTTTTAGAATATAAAATTACTCAGGGAAAATTAAATTACAGATGGAATAATGTGGTGAGTGGTTTTGATATGCCTGTCGAAATCGCAGGAAAACAACGGACATTTTGGATTTACCCAAGAGAATCTTGGAATGCAATAGCTTTCGTTGATTCTGAAATTAAAGTTGATATAAATTACTATGTAAAAACGAAACAGCTATGAATTCCAGTTCAGTTTCTAGAAAAGACATAGCCCTACATATATTTTTTAAGTTTATAAAAAATGCTAACATTTTAAATTGCTACTAATGAATCCATCTGCAAGAGGCTGGCTAAAGAAATTAATGAAATTTGCAACTAAAAATTCTGCAAAGCGCTCTACGCTCTCAAACCTTTATCCAAGTCTAAAGTCCGCTGGTTTTATTTATGGAGCGAATGTATCTATTGCCATTGATGCGCTCAACAATACTGACTTTACACAGGAGGAACGCTGTAAAATTAATTTTACACTAGCACTTTTGTCAGTTTATGAGGACGCTGATAAAAAGGAATCGGATTTTGAGACCGCTCTAAAGTTGTTTTATAAAAATATAGAATTTCACAAATCAAGCTTTGTAAATGATTTACTAGGCACGGACATCGAAGCCATACTTCACAAACGCATCCAAACAGATACCAATATTTTATCTAAAACTTTTAGTTTATTCGTTACAAATGCATTGTTGTTTATAGATGTTTTGGCATTTGAAGTGTTTTTAAGAGAGCCAAAATATGCTAAAACTTATTTGATCCATCTAGAAAATTCGATCCATACCTTGGTTTCCAAGGCCTTAAATTCAAAGACAATAAAAAATAATTATGACGAAGGTTTAATTAAATTATTGGAGTCATCACTTCGAACAACCGCCGCAAATAAAACCAGCCATGAGCCGTTAAATTCAGAAAAATTCTCACCCTTGGAACGGATTTATTTACTAGACTTAGCCTGTATGGCAACTTGGAGTGATTTAAAAATTGACAAAGGTGAAAAAGCATTTTTTAAAGATTTTGAAATTGATTTTAAAGTTTCAAACACAGCAATTAAAAGTGCGAATGATGATGTAAATAATTTTTATAAAAAATATAAGAATGAGATTTCGCTGCTCAGTACCCAAAACATTGCAGAACGTTTTTATCAGCGCGCTTCTAGTATTGTAAAAAAGTTAATTTCTAGAAATAGCAAACGATTATACCAGGAACTGAAAGAAAGTAAGGATTTGGTGAAATTAGTCTCCGAGTCCACTGTTAGAGATCTCAATAAAGAAGAACAACAACAGATGCAAGAGCAAATGATGGACCTTATTAAATCCATTCCGAGTCTTGCTATTTTTATGCTTCCTGGGGGGGCTATTTTACTGCCAATTTTTATAAAATTCATTCCCAAACTCCTGCCCTCAGCTTTTGATGAAAACAGAATAGAAAATGATTGAGTAACATTGCAATGTAACAGTTTAAAAAAAATAACGTCCTAATATCAAACCAATTTAGAATCTTTGAAATCAACAAACGAAAAGGAATTTGTAACACTTATTGAAGAACATCAGAATTTGATTCACAAAATCTGTCGTTTGTACACCAAAAGTAATACAGAGCACAAAGATTTATTTCAAGAAATTACAATACAGCTTTGGAAAGCCTATCCGAAGTTTAGAGGCGATTCAAAATTCAGTACCTGGATGTATCGCGTGGGCATCAATACGGCCATTACACTTTACAGAAAATCCAAACGAAGGATTCAAAGTTTAAGTTTTGAAGACGTGGCTTATAAAGTCCCTCAGAGCGAATCCTATGACGATACGGAAGACCAGCAAATCAAAGCTATATATCAAGCCATTAAACAATTGAACGATATTGAAAAAGCCGTAGTTTTTCTTTACCTAGAAGATAAATCCTATAAAGAAATTAGCAACACCATCGGCATCACAGAAGTCAATGCGCGTGTGCGAATGAACCGCATAAAAAAGAAATTAATAAAACAGTTAAATCCTTGATTATGGATGAATTAAAACGATTAAAAAAGGACTGGCAAGAAAATCAAAAGTTTCCAAAATTAAGCCAATTTGAAATATATAAATTTTTACATAAAAAGTCCTCATCATTGGTAAAACGGATTTTTGTGTTGAGTTTGATTGAATTTGGTTTTTGGACCTTTATAAGCTTTTTTATCAAAGACAATGAAGCCCAACAAAGGTTTGATCAATACCAAATGGAACATTTCACCATACCTCTGATTGTTATCGGATATGCAGTTCTGTTGTATTTTTTCTTTTTATTTTATAAGAATTACAAGTCCATTTCAAGTATTGACAGCACCAAAGGTCTGATGCAGCAAATCCTAAAAACCCGACGTACTGTCAAGAATTATGTAATTTTCAATCTGGTTTTCTTATATATTTCTATTGTGATTGGATTGTTAATTGAACTCAATAACAATCCAGATGTCGTAATGCTGACCGCAGAATTTAATTCCACTGGCGACTATTTGATTTTCTATGGAATCATCATAATTCTAACCCTTATAATGATGGCTTTACTGACGGCTTTGTTGCTTGGTTTCTATTTCCTTGTGTATGGAATTCTTCTGAAAAAATTGAAAAACAACTACAAAGAATTGCAAACTATTGAAGCGGACACTGACTAGATTTACCAATTTCGCTGTTTGTTTAGTTGTTCATTTAACATTAATTCCTCTTGGGGGATCACTTTTAAGAAAGAGTGATGTTGCTCTATAGAGTATTCTATCTTTTCCACAATTTGATCAATTGACTCATTTTCGTAATCAATCTCAAGTGGCGGCTTTATTTCCATGGATTGTAAAATATTTTTCTTTTTAATGCGAATGCCTTTTTTATCAAAGGCGCGTCTAAAACCGTCAATGACTATGGGAACTACGATGGGTTGGTAGTGTTTGATGATGTGGGCTGTTCCCTTTCGAATGGGCTTAAAAGGCGTGGTAGTACCCTGGGGGAAGGTGATCACCCAGCCATCGTCTAATGCTTTTTTAATGTTTGATATATCACTCATTTTGACTTGTCGATTGACCTCTTTTCCAGATGAACGCCATGTTCTCTCTATGCTTATAGATCCTGCATAAGCAAAAATTTTGGGCAGCAAACCAGATTTCATGGTTTCTTTTGCGGCGACATAATATAAATTCAACTTTGGATTCCATAAATAGCCAACATTTTTTAAAGTATCATCACGCCCACTCAAGGCCGCGTTAAAAACATGAAACATGGCTACAACATCCGCAAAATAAGTTTGGTGGTTAGAAATAAATAATACATTTTTTTCCGGAAGCCCTCTGAGTATATCTGATCCCTCTATTTTCAACTCATTAAATCTGTGATAACGTTGGTGGCTAATGGCGCCAAGGACGCGAATAATCCATTTTTTAATAATTAAATATTGACCGAAAATATTTTTTTTAAACAAGCCCATACAATGGATAAAAATAGAAGTACAAACCTAAACTATTTTTTTAAAATTAAATTCAATAAATAAATAATTTCTGTTAAAATCATCGCAGTAGCCCCCCAAACAATATGTCCACTGAAGTTAAATGCTGGGACAGTGATTGACAAACCGTCAGCAGTTTTTACTTTTACTGAGGTGCGGTATTTGGGATGGATCAAATCATCCAAAGAAATCTCTATAATTGATGCGACCTCAGACAATTGAGCTTTAAAAACTGGCTGGGTTTGTGTGATGCCCACAAATGGAAATACATTAAAATTACTTGGTGGGATATAAAGTTTTGACATTGGAGTTATCAATTCAATAAGCTCAGGATTAACGCCGATTTCTTCATGAGTTTCTCGAACTACGGTTTGTTGAAGGTTGGCATCTCCCATCTCAGGCTTACCGCCAGGAAATCCAATTTGTCCAGAATGTACACCAATGCGGGACTGACGAAGTATAAAAACCAAATACGTCTTGCCATTCAATCCAGGATAAAACAGTGCTAGGACAGCGGCCAATTTGGCTTTGTCAATTAATTCAGCACTTTGTTTTAGTAGCAGTTCTCTGTAGGGTGGCGCCATTTGTAATTGAACTTCCAGTCCTGGAAGTTCATACAAACTAATTTTACTTATAATTTTAGAAAAAGCGTCAAATCTCATATATTACAGCTTTTAAAATAAAAAAACATGCGGTTCATTTACTTTGTCATTTTCCTTTTTATGGGCTGTCAAGATACTAAAAGTGTGCCCAAAAAAACACTGCCAAACAAAACTCAAAATCCAGAACATTCCAGTGCAATTACTCAACAGCCATTGGAAGCACCGTTTTTATTGAATGATGAGAATGTGATGGAGTTTTTTTTGGACTACGACAAGCAATACAAAGAAAATAAAGTTCGGATCTCAACAGATTACGGCAATATTGATATTAGCTTGTTTGAGGCCACAAAGTTTCACCGCTCAAATTTTATTTACCTGACAAAAAAGCGGTATTTTGACAATACACAATTTTACAGAGTTATTGATAATTTTATCATTCAAGGCGGCAACAGTGACGACCAAAAAACACTGACTAAAAGAAAAAAAATAGGGCGTTATTTATTGCCCAACGATCATAAAAAGGGGTTTAAACACGATCGGGGTACAGTCAGTATGCCCAGCAGTGCCGTAGAAAATCCCTATAAATTGGCTTCTCCTTTTGAGTTTTTTATCGTTCAAAAGCGCGGAGGCGCTCACCACTTAGACGGCAATTATGCCGTATTTGGTAAGGTCATTCGCGGGATGGATGTGGTGGATAAAATTGCGGCTGTCCCTACAGACCAAGGGGACTGGCCACAAGCTAATGTGTACATCAATAAAGTTGAAATTATTGAGTAAATCTAAGCTAATCACTTAAATTTACCCACTGTTCAACCTATTAAACTCTAAAAATATATAGAGAAAATTTATAACTTTGTTTAAACTTATTTCTATGACCATTACACAATTGCATTATGTCCTCGCAGTTGCTCAATACAAAAACTTCACAAAAGCAGCGCAATTTTGTAATGTCACCCAACCGACTCTAAGCATGCAAGTTCAAAAACTGGAAGACGCATACGATATTCAAATTTTTGACCGCAGTAAAAAGCCCATAGAATTAACAGCAGTTGGGCGGAAAATTGTAGCCCAAGCCAAAAAAATTATCGCAGAAGCTGATCGCATCAACGACATTGTAGATATTGAAAAAGGGTTTATTGGAGGAGAATTCAAATTGGGAATGCTCCCCACCATCATGCCCACATTATTACCCATGTTTTTAAAGAGCTTTATTCGGCGCTATCCAAAAGTAAAATTAAAAATTGAAGAGCTCAACACCAATGAGCTCACGAATCGTCTCAAAGATGGACATCTAGATGCCGCCATTGCCGCAACGCCACTGGGTATTCAACATCTCAAAGAACGCGTTCTTTTTTTTGAACCTTTTGTTGGCTACATTACTCCCAACCACCGATTGAATGATAAAACAGCGATTGAAGTTTCAGATCTAGACATCAATGACATATTGATACTAGAAGACGGGCATTGTTTTAGAGAAGGGGTTTTAAATTTGTGCAAAACTACAAAAGAACAGCAAAAAGAAGCCTTTCAATTGGAAAGTGGCAGCATTGAAATGTTGGTTAAATTGGCCAATGAAGGTATGGGGATGACCCTACTCCCTTATTTGAACACCTTGGATTTAAAGCTTGTTGAACAAAAGAACTTGCGCTTTTTTAAAACGCCTTCTCCAGCCAGAGAAGTAAGTCTGATTTACAGCAAGACTGAATTGAAAATACATATTATCGATGCCATCCATGAAACAATTTCTGGAATTATTAGGGGGGCTATAAAATTTCAAGACGTTAAAATAATCAGTCCACTGCCAAAACAGAGCCTCTAGACCAAATAAACAGAACAATGGCTGAGTTCTGGATTATTTAAAATTAAACGGCGAATGAAAAGTTTGAGTTCTTCTTTTTCATAAGGCATCAATCTTTGCATTGCCTTTTTGACTTCAATAGAAAATAAATGAGGGTTAAAACTGACCTTTTTAAGAATTGACTTTGTGTAGTCAAGCATTGCTCTTGCCATTGTTAATCTGATTTAAAATTTAGAAGGTAATTCTAGACAATATAAAAAGTGAGTTATAACTCTACTAAATTTAGATAAAACAAATGTTTTAACCAAAAACATTAACATTTAAAATTTAGTCTTTAAAGTCCATTCAAAAGAAAATTTGGAAACCAAGTCACCAGCCTCGTCATGGCCTTCTGCTTCTAAAATCAGAGTCTGACCCTGACCCGTTTCTATTGCCTTTTTTAAAGCGGAATCAATGGAAATTCCTTGCTTGCATTCAAATGTAATTCGACCTTTGGCTTTTTTGGTAAATTGGGCTTCATTTCTAAGCACCAACATGGATATTTTTTGATTTAACTGTTTAATTTTTAATATAATGAGTGCTCCTGTTGACAGTTCTGCCGCCATGCCTTGTACCGCCCAAAACATAGAACTAAAGGGATTTTTATTGATCCATTTGTGACGTACAGAAACACAGCATCTTTCAGAGTTAATCAATTTAACCCTGACCCCACATAAAAAAGCTGAGGGAAGATTAACTGCGAGGAATAGATTGAGTTTTTTGGGAGAGAATAACATAATAAGATTTATTGTACTAATATAATCAATATTTAATGGATTGAATTTTGTGAATTGTCATGATTCGTAAACAATTTCTAAATGAGATGGCTTGATTTTTGATTCGTTTTAATAAAAATCACAAACGTGGCTTATATCAAACTTTACGAAGGCAGCTTTATCATTGTTCAACTGATTCAAAAAAAATTAGAAAGTCAGGGCATTGTTCCCGTTATCAAAGACGAAACAGAGTCAGCAAGATTGGCGGGCTTTGGTGTTTTTGGATCCGGAAATCAACAATTATTTATTCACGAAAGTGAAGAAAGGGAAGCGCTAAAAATAGTCCAAAAGGCTCTTGCTGGCTTGGGCTTATAAGATTCTTCTTGTATTGTTTTAAAATCATTTTGTATTTTAGAACCCTAAAAAAAAAACATGCAAAAAATCCTTCTTATTTGTATTGGCCTGTATTTTCATTTAAGTTTTACTCAATCGCTTAAAGTACCCTTAGACACTGTTGTTATCACCAAACATAAAACTGTCATAAAAGGGGTTGCAATGAACTACACTGCAGAGACAGGAATGCAGCCCGTTTGGGATGATGATGGAGTTGTAATCGCAAGTTTATTTTATACCTACTACAGCCGCGATAATGTCAAAAACAGAAACCAACGACCTGTAATAATTTCATTTAATGGGGGGCCCGGTTCCGCCTCTGTTTGGATGCATATGGCCTACACTGGACCAAGAATTTTAAAGGTTGATGATGAAGGTTATCCCGTTCAACCCTATGGCTATAAGAGCAATCCGTATTCTATTTTGGATGTTGCTGATATTGTTTTTGTAAATCCAGTCAATACTGCCTATTCGCGCAGGGTCGCAAACAAAGAAGGTGAGCTTCCCGATCGCGAACAATTTTTTGGTATCAATGAAGACATTGCGTATCTATCCAGTTGGATCAATACATTTATTTCCAGAAAAAATCGTTGGGAATCTCCAAAATACCTCATTGGTGAGAGTTATGGAGGAACACGTGTCATGGGGCTTTCACTGGCACTGCAAAAAAACCAATGGATGTACCTCAATGGGGTGATTTTAGTATCACCAGCAGATTATAAAACGCTTCGAAGTGATGGACCGGTTGCTTCAGCTCTAAACCTTCCCTACTACACAGCCACTGCTTGGTATCACAAAATGCTTCCAGAAGATTTACAATCTAAAGACCTTTTAGAGATTCTTCCAGAAGCAGAGGATTTTGCAATCAATTCTCTTATTCCTGTGTTGGCAAAGGGAGGCTTTGTAAGCGATGCTGAAAAAGAAGCCGTAAGCGCTAAAGTGGCATATTATTCTGGCTTGAGTCAAAAAACAGTACTGCAGCACAATTTAAACATTCCCAACTCCTTTTTTTGGAAAGAATTATTGCGTGAAACAAGGGGACTTACCGTTGGGCGTTTAGACTCTCGCTATTTGGGAATTGATAAAAATGAAGCGGGTTCACGCCCCGACTACAACCCAGAATTGTCGTCTTGGGAGCACTCATTTACACCCGCTATTAACCACTACCTCAAAAACGAATTAAATTTTAAGACAGATTTAAAATACCATGTGTTTGGACCTGTACACCCGTGGAATAAGGAAAATGACAACACACGAGATAATTTAAGATCCGCCATGGCTCAAAATCCCTATTTAAAAGTCCTTAATCAATCTGGTTATTACGACGGTGCTACCACTTACTTTAGCGCCAAATACAACTTGTCTCAAATTGATCCAAGTGGTAAAATGAAAGATCGTTTTACCTTTAAATGCTACAGAAGCGGCCATATGATGTACTTGAGAAATGAAGACCTTATTCAGTCCAACGAAGATTTGAGAGCCTTTATAAAAAAGGCTTCCCCCAATGGCAAGGCCGCCAAATACTGATGCTAAATCAAAGAGTCAGCATCCTTGTCCCCTTTAAGAATACGTCAAACTATTTGTCGGCCTGTCTTGATTCCATCCTAGAGCAAAGCTATACAAACTGGGAGCTTGTCATTGTGGACGACCACTCAACCGACCAAAGCTTTAAGATTGTTGAAAACTACGCTAAAAAAGATCCTCGAGTTAAACTTTTAAAAAATAAGGGAATTGGAATTATTAGTGCCCTGCAAACAGCCTATAAAAATTCTGTTGGAAAATTCATCACACGAATGGACAGTGATGATATCATGCAAAAAAATAAAATCGAGTTTATGGTCAATGATTTAAGCCAAAATGGTCAGGGTTTTATCGCACTTGGATTGGTCAAATATTTTTGCGATACAGGGGTTAAAGAGGGCTATAAACGCTATGAAAAATGGCTAAATGATTTGATCTCAAAAGGAACAAGCTTTAACGAAATTTATAAAGAATGTGTGATTCCCTCCCCTTGCTGGATGGTATACAGAAGTGATTTTGAAAAAGCAAATGGCTTTGATTCCAATGTTTACCCTGAGGATTATGACCTAGCATTTCGTTTTTATGAAATTGGTCTTCGTTGCATTCCTACCAAAAACATCCTGCATATGTGGCGAGATTATCCTGTTCGAACCTCCAGAACCAGTCCAAATTATGCCGAAAACAGCTTCTTGGAGCTCAAAATTCATTACTTTCTTAGACTTTCTTATGATTCTTTAAAAACATTGGTTCTTTGGGGTGCAGGAAAAAAAGGGAAAAAGCTAGCGGGTTTGCTCAAGTCAGCAGAAATACCATTTGTATGGATTTGTGACAACCCAAAAAAAATTGGCAAGAGGATTTATGACCACCCCCTTGAGTCATGGGAAAAACTATCGGATCTTACTACAGACTCACAAAGCATTATAACGGTTGCCAATGAGAATTCTCAAAAAACCATTGAAACCTATTTTAATTCACTGCAAAAAAAACCTATGATGGATTATTTCTTCTTTTGTTAACAGACTAATTGGTTTATATTTGATAAACCTTTTGTACATGCAGTTTAGCCATCCAAACTATTTCTTTTTTTTAATTGCATTGTTAATTCCAATTTTGGTGCATTTATTTCAACTGCGAAAATTTAAAGTTCAAAATTTTACCAATCTTGCAGTTTTAGAGACAATTAAACTTCAAACACGCCAAAGCAAAACACTTAAAAAATGGCTGATTTTAAGCCTGAGACTGTTGGCTATAACTTCCTTAGTAGTTGCTTTTACACAGCCTTATTTTTCAAATTTTAACTCTAAAAACGAAAATCCAGAAATTGTAATTTATTTGGATAATTCATTCAGTATGCAAGCGCGAGGGACCAAAGGACCCCTTTTAAACCAAGCGGTTCAAAGTCTACTGTCAGAGAGGATTCCATTGGAAAATATAACTGTTTTTACAAACACGAAAACCTATCCAAATCGCAGTATAAAAGATTTAAAAAGTGAATTACTCGACATTGAATACATAGATCAACAATTATCGATAACCGCTCTGTTTGCAAAAGCATCTTCATTGTTTACAAAAAATAAAACAGATCAAAAATATTTATTACTGATTTCCGATTTTCAAAAAAAGAACAGTTTTGAACTAAACACAGATTTTAAGTTTCAGACTTTTTTAATTTCCTTAAGGCCTGTTGTCCCCAACAATGGTTTTATTGAAGCTCTAAGTGTAAAGTCCAAAATAAGTGATTATGAACTGAAAGTTGTAGGAAAAACTGTCAATGAAAGTCAAGACAGTCTAAATTTGAGCTTGTTCAACGGCAAAAAACTTATCGGAAAATCTGTTTTACTAAAATCAAAAAAATTTACAACAACTTTTAGCATCCCAAAAGACGAGCCCTTTAAAGGGCGTTTTGTTTTAGATGATCTTGGATTGACCTATGACGATGTGTTTTATTTTAACATTGACAAGTCCGCAAAAACATCTGTTTTAGCCATTGGCGAAGAGAATAGGGGTTATTTGAGCAGAATTTTTACAAAAGAAACGTTTTTGTACAATTTTACTGCTGTCAAGGGACTCAATTATAAGTTCCTTCAACAGCAAGATTTAATCATTATTTCAGAACTCAAAAGGCTGCCCAATGTCCTCATCAATAATTTGAAATCCTTTGTCAAAAATGGAGGAAGCTTGATCATTATTCCTACTGTCAACGGAGATATCGGTTCCTACAACACATTTTTAGAAACTGAAAGTTTAAATTTTAAGACCCTAATTTCACACGAAAAAAAAATCACATACATTAACTTTGACCATCCCATTTTCAAGGAAGCATTTGAAAGAAGTGTCCGTAACTTTCAGTATCCCAAAATCAGACAGCACTACGAAATCAGTAGTGGTTTTAAAACATTGTTAAAATTTGAGGACAACAAACCCTTTTTAGTTCAAAAACAAAATCTATTTGTTTTTACAGCCCCCATTGGATCTGAAAATTCTAACTTCACCGAGTCTCCGCTTATTGTACCAACAATGTATGGGATGGGTAAATCCAGTCTAAAGATTCCCAAATTATTTTACACCTTGGGAGAAAAAAATGAACTGGGTTTAAGGTTGAACTTTAAAAATGAAAGTGTTCTCAAACTCAGTCGCGACAAAAAGAGCTTTATTCCACTGCAATCAAAACAAAATTCAAAACTTAAACTATTTTTTGATAACATACCAAAAAAAGCAGGGCATTACGCTTTGCATAAGGAATCAGACACCTTGCAATACTTAAGTTTCAATTACGACCGAAAAGAAAGTCTCTTACAGTACCATAATCTTGATAATTTAAAAGATTTCAATGTCCTCGATTCCGTAAGCAAAGCACTAGAATCTGTAAAAAGTGAGGTGAATATTAACGAATTATGGAAATGGTTTGTTATTTTTGCGCTAATATTTCTAGCAATAGAAATATTAGTATTAAAATTTTTTGAATGAACGCACTTCTAAAATCGGCTAAAATTCTTGATGAGAAAAGTGATTTTAATAACAAAATTCAAGACATTTTAATCGCCGATGGTCGCATTCTAAAGATTGGAGACACTCTCAAAAATCCCAAAAAATTTCAAGTTATTGATTTTGACAACCTTCACATCTCACAAGGTTGGTTTGATAGCAGTGTTTGCTTCGGAGAGCCTGGCTACGAAGATCGTGAAACCATAAAAAATGGGCTAAACGTGGCTGCCAAATCTGGCTTTACTTCCGTAGCACTTCAAGCCAATACCCAGCCAGTAATGGACCAACATTCGGCCATCGCATTTGCCAAAGCTCAATCTTACAACACCGCTACAAGACTTTTGCCTGTAGGGGCACTCACAGTCAATTCCGAAGGAACTCATTTGGCAGAGATATATGACATGTCAATGGCGGGCAGTGTAGCATTTGGGGATTATAAAAAATCAATTTCCAATTCAAATATATTAAAAATTGGATTGCAATATGCTTCAAATTTTGGGGGGCTTATACAATCTTTCCCCCAAGAGTCTAAAATTGCGGAATCTGGCGTTATGAATGAAAATATCAGCAGTACAAAACTAGGGCTCAAAGGAAACCCCGAATTGGCGGAGATACTACAAGTTGGAAGAGATTTAGATATTTTGGAATACACGGGTGGGAAACTTCACATTCCTACAATTTCAACGGCCAAATCTGTTGAACTTTTGAGAGCCGCCAAAGCCAAAGGCTTAGATGTGAGTTGTAGCGTGGCAATTCACAATTTGATATTCAAAGATTCTGATATTGAAAACTACAATACAAACTTTAAAGTCAATCCTCCTTTGAGAACGTCAACATCAATTAAAGCCCTGATTGAGGGGGTCAAGGATGGAACAATTGATATGGTAACTTCGGATCACAATCCCATTGCGATTGAGGACAAAAAAGTGGAGTTTGATTATGCTGCTTTTGGAACCATTGGATTGGAAAGTGCTTTTGGAGCCCTAAACGCTGTTTTTTCAACCAAAAAAACCATTGATATTCTCACTAGTGGAAAACGTAGATTTGGGATTGAAAATGCTTCAATCAATATTGGCAATTCTTGTAACATAACACTTTTTAACCCCGAAATAACATACAAATTTAAAAATGATCATATCGCCTCAAAATCTAAAAATTCTATGTTTATTGGGAGTCCATTGAAAGGGGCTGTTTACGGTGTTATTGCCAACCGAACGGCTGTTTTAAAGTAACAAGTAAATTTATTTGTATGAAATCTGAAAAATCCACAGCTTTTATAAGCTATCTTGGTGTCCTTGGACTGCTTATCGCATATTTGAACAACAAACAACTTAAAAGTGATTTTGTAAGTTTTCACACAAGACAATCTTTAGGTCTTTGCATTGGCTTTTTTATGTTGGGATACCCCGTAGGTAATTTTGACAATTGGACGGTCACTTTGGCTTTCTGGATAGCATTCATTGTTTTAAATATTTATGGCATAGCAACAGCTTTAGCCGGTTCAATAACTGCGGTTCCACTGTTTGGAATTTTTTTTCAAAAAATTTTTAAAAATATCTCTTAGAAATGTCAGAACCATTGCCCCTTGTCTCAGTTGTTCGAAAATCAACCCTGTGTTCGGAAGCTCCCCTCTTGATCCTTTTACACGGCTATGGCAGTAACGAAAATGACTTGTTTTCATTCGCTGCTGATCTCCCAGAGGAACTCTGTATTATTGCATTGCGTGCCCCCTATCCACTGCATCAACAGGGGCATGCATGGTATGCTATAAATTTTGATGCAGATCAAAAAAAATGGAATGATGTGGCCCAAGCAAAAGAGTCTATGAAAATAATTATGGATTGTATTGATCGCGCCTGTGAAATCTATAATATTGATGCTAAAAATATAAATCTTTTGGGGTTTAGTCAGGGATGTATTTTGAGTACTGCATTGGCCTTAAACCATCCTGAAAAATTTAAAAACATCATAGGTTTGAGTGGGTATATATGCAGAGAGTTTTTGGATAAACCCAAAGACAAAAAAGCCTATAAACACTTAAACATCTATTGTTCTCATGGGACTTCAGATCCTGTAATTCCGATCGAATGGGCTAGAGAGACTCCAAAATACTTAAACAGCTTGGGCATCAAAAACTACTACAGTGAGTTTGGCGTTGGACACGGAGTCGCGGCAGAAAACTTTTTTGAATTTAAAGAATGGCTTCAAGCGAGAGTTTAAAATCCTGCGGTCATCTTCATTTGTGTTTTTAATTCGTTGTTTTCATTCTCAAGCCTTTCAATTTTTGATTTAAAAACCTTTATATCCTTTTCGTATTTATCAATGATTTGTTTTGAATTCACGTGTTGAAAAATAACGACTAAAATTGTAAAAACTAGAGCGAAAGTTAGAAATTTTAATTTCATTTAAATGGTTATTTTAAGTTCATCATAAGCCAGAAATACATTTTTTGGCAGTGTTTTTTGCACCTCGTCATGAAATCCTAAATGGTGACTTATATGCGTTAAATAAGCCTTTTTGGGCTTGACAAGTTCTATAAAAGCCAAAGCTTCCTCTAAATTAAAATGCGAAATATGTGGTTCTTTACGCAGCGCATTGACCACTAAGACTTCCAAGTCTTGTAATTTGTCAATTTCTTCGTTTGGGACGGTTTTTGCATCTGTAATATAAGCAAAATCATCCGTTCTAAATCCAAAAACAGCAAGCTTGTAATGGTACACTTGGATTGGAATTATTTCTTTGTTTTTTATTAAAAAGGGAGCATTTTTAATCATTTTAAAATCAAAAGTCAAAACCCCAGGATATTTATTTTCAGTTTTAAAAATATAACCAAAACGTTTTTCTAATGCTTTTACAACACGTTCGTGGGCGTAGGCGAGAATATCTCCTTGACGGTAGTAAAATGGTCTTAAATCATCAATTCCAGCAGTGTGGTCGCTGTGCTCGTGTGTAAATAAGACCGCATCGATTTGAGTACAATTAGCTCTAAGGACTTGCTGTCTGAAGTCTGGACCACAATCGATTAAAAGGGTCAAATTTTCCCATTCTAAAAGCACAGAGACTCTCAAGCGTTTATCCTTTTTATTTTTGCTTAAACAAACGGGGTGATTGCTTCCAATGATTGGAATACCTTGAGAAGTTCCAGTTCCTAAAAATGTAATTTTCAACCTGTTGAAGCTTTGTGCAAAAATAATGTATTTTTTTTTGTAGGCTTGCTTAAAGTTATAACTTTGTAATATCTCAAAAACTACAACTGGTACTGATGGAAATAACACTCAAGGGTGATGCTCAAATGAAAAGCGTACCGTCTTTAAAGGACAAAGCTTTAAGGATTAACCTCAACGAAAATATTTACGGAACCTTTGCTGAAATAGGCGCTGGACAAGAAACAGTCAGACAATTTTTTAGAGCTGGGGGTGCATCTGGAACCATTGCTAAGGCCATGTCTGCCTATGATAAATCTTTTAGCGATGCAATTTATGGAATTGAAAATGATAGGCGATATGTCACTGAAAACCGTCTGAGAAAAATGTTGACGCATGAGGTTAGACTTATTGAAGAGCGAATTTCAAGAGATGACAACCCCAATAAAATGTTTTTCAGTTATGCAAATACAGTTTCAACCATTGATTTTGCAAAACGCTATAAAGGTCACGGGTGGATGGGGCTAAGATATCAGATTGATCCCAACGAAGCCTACAATGAAATTATTTTACACCTGCGATTTAAAGAAAGTGACGCCCGTCTTCAACAAGAAACTTTAGGTAAACTGGGAACCAATCTAATTTATGGTGCTTTTTATAAACACAATCAACCCAAAAAATTACTCCGTTATTTATATGATCACTTGAGCAAAGATCAAATTGAAATCGATACCATAAACTTCTCAGGACCCGTCTTCAAGGATGTTGACAATCGCCTTATGAGTCTTCAACTTGTAAAAAATGGGATGACCGATGCAGTGATGTTTGCGCCAGATGGCAATAATGTACTTCCAGCACGTGTGCTCTACAAAAAAAATATTTTGGCGTTTAGAGGAAGTTTTAGACCAGTGACACGTGTCAATGTGGATATGTATGAAAACTCTTTTGAGATGTTTAAAAAAGAAAACAAAGTTGATATTGAAAAGACGCAAGTTGTGTTTGAAATTACACTCTCAAATCTTAGAGCTTCAGGGGGTGAAATCGACGAACAAGATTTTATGGACCGTGCGCGTTTGTTGTGTTCGCTAGGACAAACAGTCCTTATTTCCAATTTTCAAGAATATTATAAACTCGTGGAATACTTCAGTTTATATTCAAAAAAACGAATGGTACTGTCTATGGGGGTTAACAACCTTATTGATATTTTTGATCAAAAATACTACCGCCATCTCAGTGGTGGAATTTTGGAAGCTTTCGGGAAATTATTCCACAAAGATTTAAAGGTTTATTTATACCCAATGCTTGGAGAAGATGGCGAATTGATTACAAGTGAAAACCTAAAAGTACATCCCAGAATGAAAGAACTTTATAAATACTTTAAATACACTGGGAAGTTGGTCGATATACAAAACTACAAACCAGAAATTTTAAATATTTTCTCTCGTAAAGTACTCAAGATGATTAATTCTGGTAAAGCGGGCTGGGAACCGTTACTTCCAGAAGTTGTTTCTGAAATGATTAAAGATAAACAACTCTTTGGGTACTCTAAAAAAGAGGCCCTGACCAAGCCCTAAAGTCAGCCTAATATTTGTGTGCTGTGCTCCTTAGTTTTTACTTTGGTGATGACCGATTCTATGGTTCCATTTTCGTCTATTACAAAAGTGGTCCTGTGAATTCCATCGTACTCCCGCCCCATGAATTTTTTTGGTCCCCATACGCCATAAGCATTGATCACAGTCATTTTTTCATCGGCCAATAAATCATAGGGAAATTCATATTTATTTTTAAAATTTAACTGGCGTTTGGGACTGTCTGCACTGACCCCTAAAACGGCATATCCAGCGGCTTGAAAACGCTTGTAATTATCACTTAAGTTGCAAGCCTCTAAGGTACATCCAGGAGTGCTTGCCTTTGGGTAAAAAAACAATACCAATTTTTGACCCTTAAAATCAGATAAACAGAGGAAATTACCATCTTGGTTGGGGGTTTTGAAGTCGGGGGCTTTATCGCCAGCTTTAAGTGCAGTCATATTTATTATATTTGTTCATACAAATATAATCTAATGACCAAAACAGAAAAGGTAAATTTTGTTATAAAAACCTTAAAAAATTTATACCCAGAAATACCCGTTCCATTGGATCATAAAGACCCTTATACTTTACTAATCGCAGTTTTACTATCGGCTCAATGCACAGATGTACGAGTCAACCAAATAACTCCAATACTTTTTGAAAGAGCAGACAATCCCTATGATATGGTCAAACTCTCTGTAGATGAAATCAGAGCCATCATCCGACCTTGTGGACTCTCTCCAATGAAAAGCAAGGGTATTTATGGATTGTCGCGTATTTTAATTGAAAAATTCCAAGGCAAAGTACCCCAAAGTTTTGAAGCACTAGAAGCACTGCCAGCCGTGGGACATAAAACTGCGAGTGTGGTCATGTCTCAAGCCTTTGGGGTGGCTGCATTTCCAGTCGATACACACATTCACCGATTGATGTATCGCTGGAACCTTTCCAATGGTAAAAACGTGAAACAAACCGAAAAAGACGCCAAACGCTTGTTTCCAAAAGAGCTTTGGAATGACTTACATCTTCAAATTATATGGTATGGACGTGAATATTCTCCTGCGCGCGGATGGAATCTTGAAAAAGACATCATTAGCAAAACAATCGGCCGAAAGTCGATTTTGAAACAAAAGATTAGAGATTAAAAAAATCCCAGTCAAATTGAATGGGATTTTTAAACAAAATTTAATTTATAAACGTTTCAAATAGGATGCTTTGAACAGGCATAATTTTTAACGCCTTTGAATAATCTAGTAAAAAACGTATTGTTTTTTTACGGGGCTTTAATCTTTCGTGATTTGAAGTGTTCTCTGAGTAAAGTTGTGCCATTCGCATTTTAGTTTTATGGATACAAAAATACTAACGCAGAACTTCTGGATTTATTTTACAAATGACTAATTAATTAAGCTGATGTTGTGTTTGTCAATCATCTTTCGAAGGTTGATCAACCCATAACGCATGCGGCCTAAAGCGGTGTTGATACTAACGCCTGTATTCTCAGAAATTTCTTTAAAACTCATGTCTTGGTAAATCCGCATTTTAATGACTGTTTTTTGATCCTCTGGAAGTTCTTCCAAAAGAATTCTTACGTGATCTGCAATTTGATTTTCTACAATTTTATTTTCAGCGTTGGGACTCTCGTCAGAGAGGACTGAAAAAATATCAAAATCTCCCTTATTTTTAAATTTTGGCATGCGGTTATTTTTTCTAAAATAGTCAATTACCAAATTGTGAGCAATCCGCATAACCCAAGGTAAGAATTTACCTTGTTCGTTATAATTCCCCCGTTTTAAAGTTCGTATAACTTTGATAAAGGTGTCTTGAAAAACATCTTCTGTAGCATCTCGGTCTTGAATTTTAGAAAAAATAAAGCCGTAAAGACGTGCTTGATGTCTGTTTATAAGTACTGAAAGGGCTACTTCCTCTCCTAAAATATAGTTACTGACGAGCTGAGCATCACTTAAGGATTTGATATTCATAACATTACTTTTTTATCACACAAAGAAGGTGATGGTTTAAAATTTATTATTAAGTAATGTTATTCTATAAGCGAAAAAAAATTTTATTTAGACATCAAATATAAAAAGATTGCATTTAAAATTCCAAATTTTTTCTTTTTAATTTACTCTTAACAAGCTGTTAATCTTCTTTTTTTAGCCGTGTAATAGCATTATATTTAGACTTTATTTTTCTTAAATGTCGACTGATTTTTCAAAACTCAACCCCAAAGAATTTATCTTAATCAAAGGGGCTAAGCTGCACAATCTAAAAAATATTGATGTGGCTATCCCAAGAAATAAACTGGTAGTGCTTACTGGTTTATCTGGGTCTGGAAAATCAACTTTGGCATTTGATACTTTATATGCCGAGGGTCAACGGCGCTATGTGGAAAGTTTGTCGAGTTATGCGCGTCAATTCTTGGGGCGTTTAAACAAACCCCAAGTTGACTACATCAAGGGAATCGCACCAGCAGTGGCCATCGAGCAAAAAGTAAATTCTACCAATCCGCGCTCAACTGTTGGAACAACCACAGAAATTTATGATTATCTAAAATTGCTCTACGCACGGATTGGAGTGACTTATTCGCCTGTATCAAACAGGATTGTCAAAAAAGACTTTACTTCGGATGTCATTGACTATGTTAAATCTCAAAAAATTGAGGAAAAACTTTTACTCTTAGCTCCCATAAAATTAGAAGAAGGCCGAAGTCTAAAGGACAAGCTAAAAGCATTAAAAAATCAAGGGTATTCAAGAGTTAAAGTTGATGGAGATGTCGGCCGTATTGATGATTTTTTTGAACTGGAAATCGAAACAAGAGCTGTACATCTTATTGTTGACCGCATCATTGTAAAGCAAGAAGAAGATTTCTACAATCGACTTGCTGATGCTGTTGAAATGGCTTTTTACGAGGGCAAAGGCCATTGTGCAATAGAAAATATCAAGAATTCAAAATATAGTGTCTTTAGTAATAATTTTGAACTAGATGGACACAAGTTTTTAGAACCCAATATACATTTGTTCAGTTTTAACAACCCTTATGGTGCTTGTCCTAAATGTGAGGGTTACGGGGATGTTATTGGTATAGACAAAGCCCTTGTAGTGCCCAACACCACATTGTCAATTTATGAAAATGCCATATTTCCATGGCGGGGTGAAAGCATGTCATATTATAGAGATTTGTTGGTAAACAACAGTCATAAATTCGATTTCCCAATCCACAAGCCTTATTTTGAATTAAACGACGCCCAAAAAGAACTCATATGGTCTGGCAATAAATATTTCGAAGGACTCAATGCTTTTTTTAAAGAATTAGAATCCAAATCTTATAAAGTGCAGAACCGCGTCATGCTGTCACGCTATCGCGGTAAAACAAAATGCAATGCTTGCGAAGGTAAACGGTTGCGGAAAGAAGCGAATTATGTGAAAATTGATGGGCGTTCAATCACTGAATTAGTAGCCTTACCCATATGTGAACTCAAGCTATTTTTTGAAAATCTGGAAATCACTGAAAATGAATCTAAAATCGCCAAACGCTTGCTTACTGAAATTAAAAATCGCATTGGCTACTTATCAAATGTTGGTCTTGATTATTTAACGCTAAACCGAAAATCCAACACCCTATCAGGCGGCGAAAGTCAACGCATCAACCTAGCCACATCGTTGGGCAGCAGTTTGGTTGGTTCTATGTATATTTTAGATGAACCCAGCATTGGCTTGCATTCTAAGGACAGTGAACGTTTAATTTCTGTTCTAAAAGATTTACGTGATTTAGGAAATACAGTCATTGTTGTGGAGCATGATGAAGCCATTATGGAAGCTGCAGATTATATCATAGACATCGGGCCTGAGGCCGGAAATTTTGGTGGGCAAGTAGTTGCCAAAGGCGATTATAAATCCTTGCTAAAACAAAAAACACTGACTGCAGAATATCTCAACGGAAACCGGTATATTAAAATTCCTAAACAACGAAGAAGTTCTGTGAATTCTATAAAAATAAAAGGAGCACGAGCCAATAATCTAAAAAATATTAATGTCGAATTTCCATTAAATATGCTGACCGTTGTTACGGGTGTTTCTGGCAGCGGAAAAAGTACATTGGTTAAAGATATTTTATACCCTGCGCTTCAAAAAAAACTTATGGGATATGGACCTAAGCCAGCTGAATTTTCAGAAATATCTGGGAACTACAGCGCTCTAAAATTTATTGAATTTGTAGATCAAAATCCCATTGGGCGGTCTTCAAGATCCAATCCTGTCACCTACATCAAAGCCTATGACGATATCAGGGCTTTATTTTCAAAACAGAAATTAAGCGTTCTAAGAAACTACCAGCCAAAGCATTTCTCATTTAACGTTGATGGGGGTCGCTGTCCAACTTGTAAAGGCGAAGGGGTTGTCACTATCGAAATGCAGTTTATGGCCGACGTCAAATTAAAATGTGAGAGCTGTCAAGGAAAACGCTTTAAAGATTCTATTTTAGAGATTAAATTTAATGGTAAAAACATTGATGATCTGCTCAATATGACCATTGATCAAGCCCTCACTTTTTTTGAAACCCACCAGTGCCAGAAAATTAAAAAGAAACTACAGCCGCTGCAAGATGTAGGTTTGGGGTATGTAACTCTGGGACAAAGTTCATCAACTCTATCTGGTGGAGAGGCACAAAGAATCAAACTGGCCTCATTTTTAGGAAAAGGCAATCAGAGTGAACTGGGCTTATTTATTTTTGATGAACCCTCAACAGGATTGCATTTCCACGACATAAAAAAATTACTTAAATCGCTCAATGCACTTATCGATCAAGGGCACTCCATCATTGTCATCGAACACAATCTAGAACTTATAAAGTCTGCAGATTACATTATCGACTTAGGTCCCGAAGGCGGTCATAACGGCGGGGGACTAATGGCTTTTGGTACCCCTGAAAAAGTTGCAAAATCAACCAACTCGGTCTCTGCAAAATATCTAGAAAGCGCTCTAGGGGATCGCTAAAATTAATTGCTTATTTGAAGGAGTTCTAAGAGGTCAGTAGCCGAGCCAAAACTTGGGTGCGAGCGCGGCGTGAATAGTGCTGAACTTGCTTTGGTTTAATTGAAATGGATTTGGTTTCATAGGATTTAAAAAGCTGTGCTATATGGACCTTGAGTCTGTCTTTATCCCTGTAGTCAAAGTAGGCACCCACAGCGGTATCATTCAATATCGATTCTACATCTGATGGTTTTGGTCCCATGGCAACAATAGGACGGCCGGAATTGAGGTATTCAAATAGTTTGGCGGGAATGATATAGGAAGCGGTATCAGTATCGGCCTCAATCAACAACAAGACCTGACTGGCTTTCTGAGATAATACTGCATCTCTATGAGGCACAATTCCCTTGTTTTCAAGGTAGGGTTCCAACCCAGATTCACCAATAATATCAAGTACTTCCTTGCTGATGTTGCCAATTAATACCAATTTAAATTTATCCTTAAAATGGTTTAATTCTTGAGTCAATTCAAAAAGAACTTCCCACAACAAGTTTGGATTTCTTTGAGGGGTTAACATGCCCACATGTGTGAGGGTAAACATTGTATCCATTTCAACTCTCGTATTAGAAATCTCATCAAAACCGTTGGTAATGACAGAAATCGGTTGTTTTGAAATGCCTGAAAGTATTTGTTTGGTCCTTGGTGCTGTCACAATGATATGGTCTGAAGACTTTAAGACTTTCGATTCCAATGCCAAATGTTTTTTTTGTGAGGATTTGCTCAGCTTAAGTTGATTGTGGTATCCAATAGCAGTCCAAGGATCTCTAAAATCTGCAAACCACTTCAGTGAATGTTTGGATTTCAATCCCAAACCAATCAGGTGGACACTGTGAGGTGGGCCTGTGGTAATGATGGTATCGATTTGGTGTTTTGAAATATAATTTGATAAAAATTTAACTGAAGGTTTGACCCATAAGACTCGGGCGTCAGGAATAAAAAAATTACCGCGAATAAACAGTAAAAGCCGTATCAAAAAACTCTGTTTTTTAGGGGTTGGAATAAGCCCTTTGGACAAGGTATTGGCTTTGGATTTTAAAAATCGATTTAAAAAACCCAAGGGTTCTGATATCGGCTGCTTTAAAACTTTGAGTTGTTTTGAAATTTCATTGCAAAGACTGGGGTCTGCGGTTGGGTAAGTAGGGTTTTTAGGACAGTAAACAATGGGTTCTATGTCAAATTCAGGAAGGTACTTTACAAATTTAAGCCAGCGCTGTACGCCAGGACCTCCTGCGGGGGGCCAATAATATGTAATAATTAATACCTTTTTCATTTACTTTTTTTGCTAAAAACAAGACTCAAAGCTCCCAAAGATAAGATCAGAAATAAAATTGAACTTATGAGTGAAATTTGAGCGCCAGATTGCACCACTTGCGGCTTAAACTCAAAAACGATGGTATGTATCCCTTTTGGAATTTTAAGCCCTCTTTGAACATAGTTGACATTGTAATGCGGCACTACTGCATTGTCTATTTGAACCTGCCATCCATTCTTGTAATAGTTTTCTGAAAAAACAGCAAAGCCATCATTCGTATTAATTGATTTATAAATTAATTTATTTGGAGCATAACCCACGAGTTGTATGCTTGCTGTGGAATCCCGTTTAAATATTGCATCTGGGTGTGATTTTATATTGACAATAGCCGTTGACTTGGAGTCAAAATCAGAAAGCGCCTTAATTTCAGCATCGGCATCAGCAACCGATTTTAAAGTTTCGATAAACCAAGCATTGCCATTAATTTGTTCATTTTCGACATATTGCAATTGACCTTCATCATTTGAATAGATGATATATTTTGTGTTGAGCATGTTGAAGACCTCTGGATTCCCTTTGTCAATATGAAATTCTATAAGCTCATTAAAACGGCGCATTTTAGCAGCGTGGTAACCACTGATGGAATTGTGAAAATAGGATGCTTTTGTACTGCCATCCGAGTTGTCATAAATCCTAAAAACAGTAGTATCTCTTAAGATGAGTTTGTCAATTTCATTGGCTTGATAAGGTTTATCAACTTTAATTGCCGACCTAAAATTATCGTTATTCACATAACGACGGTCAACACCAACCAAATCCAAGAGAATCAAAAGGCCTAAAATAACCACTGTGATATTTTGATTTATTTTGTGTTTTAAATAGCCCCAAATTACGGCTGCCATAAACAAAATAAACAGCAAAGATCTTAAAGCGTCAGCGGTTAACAATGCGCTGCGATCTTTTCTCAATGCTTCAACAAAATCTTGACCGAAATAACTTGCATACTGGCCGTCTCTTAGTCCTACAAAATCAAATAAACTATTTTTAAAAAGGATAAAGATCAAGCAAATCCCTGAAAGCGTCAATACTGCTATTTTTAGCGCCTTAAAACAATTTTTTTTGAAAGCTTCAGGTTTAAATAATTGCGTCAATCCAAAAACCGCTAAAATGGGAATACAAAGTTCTATGACAACTTGAATGGAGCTCACGGCTCTAAATTTATTGTAGAACGGAATGTGGTCAATGAAGACATTTGTAAGCCATGGCAGGTTCTTGCCATAAGACAGTAAAAGTGCTAAAATAATGGCCAATAGCAACCACCATTTATGAAAGCCTTTGTACAACAAAAGTCCTAAAAAACACAAGAAAATTACGGTGGCACCCAAATAAGCTGGTGCCTCCACTATGGGTTGTGCCCCCCAATACATGGGGGCTCTTTTAACTTCGTTGAGCGCTTGAATGGACGAGGCACCCAAATCCTTATATGCTTTGTAAGTATAGGAATCTTTTCCAAGTTCTTCAGAATTTCCCCCACCCAAGAGTCTTGGAATAAATAAATTCAAACTCTCCAGAATACCATAGCTGTATTGAGTAATATAATCTTTATTCAACCCTGTAGTTTGAGGTCTTAGACTGCCATCCGCCAAAACAGTCAATTCACTTTGACTGCGGGTACTCTGCTTGGCATACTCACTAGTTGTCAAGAGGTTTGTAGCGTTCATTCCAACAGCAAGACCTGCAGCTACAATTAAAATTAAAGCCGATTTTAAAAAGTTTGGAATTTCATTATCTCTATATGACTTGACTAGCTGTGCAACGCCAAGAAATAAAATGACAAACAATAAATAATATGTCATTTGAAAATGGTTGGCAACCAGCTCCAGACCTACAGAGAGAGTTGTAATTATAAAACCGAGTATATAACGCTTTTGAAAAGTAAGAAAAATACCAGAGAGCACCAATGGCATATAGGCAATGGCGTGGGCCTTAGCGTTATGACCAACCCCAATAATAATGATCAGGTAGGTTGAAAAACCAAAGGCCAAAGCCCCCAAAACAGCCGTCCTAAAATCGATTCCAAGCGTGAGCAAAAGAATGTAAAAACCCATCAAATAGAGAAATAAATAATCTGCAGGACGGGGTAAAAAACGCAACTTAAGGTCTAGTTTTTTTATGTAGTTGTGGGGGTATTTTGCCCCGAGTTGATAGGTTGGCATACCACCAAATGCACTGTTGGTCCAATAAGTCTCTTTTCCGGTTTCATTTTTAAAATCAAGTTGCTGTTTGGCCATACCTGTGTACTGAACAATGTCACTTTGATAAATTTTCTTGCCTTGTAAAACAGGGCTGAAATAGGTCAGCGATAGCAACAGCGATAGCACGGAAAAGCATAAAAACACCAGCAAAGGTTTGAGATAAGTTTCAAAGGATTGATTCATTGTTTTAAAATTAGTCCAGTTCTTCGTAATCTATATACTCCCCAACATCCTTCTTGGAGCGTTGCTTTTTAACAGATTTATCGATACTCACATCCCCCTCATTGCTTGAATTATAATTTGATGGGGGTTGGTTGAATTTTTTTGCCATTTTTTTGGCCATGGAACGCAGAATCCAAGGCGCCAAAAGACGTGTTATATATTTAAAAATTGAATAGGCTAAAATGATGATGAGAACTGTTTTAACCAAACCTACTAACGATGCTGTTTGAATCATTTATTCAATTTTTTTCAAAAATACAATTCTTATTTAGAATGAAATACAATGTACTTGGGAATCTTAAACTTCAACTAAAACAGATTTTATATTCGGATTCAAAGTTCAATAAAAAATACGTAGTTTTGAAGAAAAGTAATCTTATGAACTCAAGTTTTAAGTTTATATCTGCACTCTGTACTTTGTTGATAGGATCACATGCATTTGGGCAATATACGGATGTGATCAACTCCAACCGCCCAGGAGCCTCACAATCGGCTTTTTCTGTGGGTACCAATGTCTTACAATTAGAAGTGGGTCCTTATCTAATAGATGAAAATAGATCCCCTTATCCCAGCTTTGAAACCAAAGGCTACGGTATAGATTTTGCTCTGCATTACGGTTTTTTTAAAGAGGCTTTTGAGGTCAACATTCAGGGTCGTTTTCAAAGGGACACAAAAACTTACAATCCACCTCTAAACATTGAGGAGGATCGCTCTAATTTTAAAAACCTAAATTTAGGAATCAAATACTTAATCTACGACCCAAACAAAAATAAAGAAGAAAAAATCAATATATACAGCTACCATGCCAATAGAGGGTTTAAATGGCGGCATTTGATTCCTGCAGTGGCAGTTTCGGCAGGGTTAAATTTTGATTCAAAAAACAATCCCTACACCTCAGCAAGTGTAGAGGGCTTGAGTTATAGAGCAGCATTGATTACACAAAATAATTTTTATGGAGGATGGGTGTTTGTGACCAACTTAATGATGGACCGTATCAGCTCTGATCAACAAGATTTTCATTATATACTCACATTAACCCATTCATTCAGTCCTAAATGGGTTGTTTTCGTCGAAAAGCACGGTATAAAAAGTGATTTTTATGCCGATAATTTAGTCCGCTTTGGTGGTGGGTATTTATTGAGTAAAGATTTACAACTCGATTCTGCTGTTACCTTTAATTTTAAAGACAGTCCCTCTGTCTTTGGGTTAAATTTTGGAGTTTCGTATAGAATTGATCGGCACAGAGACGAACCAAAAGCAAGCAAGGGCACTTCCGCAAAAAAAGAAGAAAAAAGACGGGCTCGCGCTCAAAAGAGCGCTAAGAAAAAAAAGGTTGATAATTTTGATGAAAATTAGACAATGATTATAGTTCAAGAGGTTCATTCAAAAAAAATGCGCCGAGAATTTGTAAAGTTTCCCTTTAAATTATACGAAAATTCCCCCTATTGGGTCCCCCCCATTATAAGGGAAGAAATGGCTGTTTTTGAGAGTTCAAAAAATCCAATTTTGAAAGATGCCAATTTGAAATTGTTTTTGGCTTACAAAAATCAGAAACTGGTTGGCCGCATTGCAGCTGTTATTAATTGGATTGAAGTAAATGAACAGAAAAATAAAAAAATGCGCTTTGGATGGTTTGATTTTATTGATGACTTCCAAGTGAGCAAAGCACTGCTGGCTAAAGTCGCTGAAATCGGAAAATCTCATAATTTAGATTATATGGAAGGCCCAGTAGGATTCTCCAATCTGGACAAGGTTGGGGTGCTGACTTATGGCTTTGATCAAATTGGCAGCATGATCTCTTGGTACAACCATCCCTATTACAAAAGCCACCTAGAGAACCTGGACTTTAAGGTTGAAAAAGAATACTTAGAACACCAGCATGCCTTTGAGGATATTAAAATTGAAAACTACAACCGTATGGAGTCCATCATCAAAAAGCGCTATGGATTAGAAGCACTGAATTTCAATTCGACTGCCCAGATGATGAAATAT
>PBQM01000063.1 GCA_002725015.1 Flavobacteriaceae bacterium
TGTTTAAATCGATTGTATGTGTTTCGTTTTTATCCAAGGCAATGACCTGCGTTGAATTTGAATTTGTTTTTTGAATAGCAACGACAATTCCCAGATTGATTGCTGCAGGAAAAACAAAGCCATCGTTGTAGTCCGTATGTTCTCCAATCAAATTGATTCTGCCTGGCGAGAAAACAGTCAAGGCTGTAGTTCCAAACTTAGTTTCAAAACATTGTTGGACATTTTTAATAATTTCTAGATTCATTTTTATTGCTTAATTGGATATAAAACTGATAAAACACAACAGGTTTCTTTGGCTTGATTTAAAATCTAACCCTTATTGATTTATCACCTTAAATTTCAGAAAATTTATCTACTTGAGCAACTTTTTAAATCAAATAAAAAGTAAAATCTTATGGGCTTGATACATTTGTATTATGTGAAATATAATTTTCTATTAATTTTTTGTGGATTCTATAAAAAAGACAAAATATTTTTAAAATTTTGTAATTTTTCTGCAAATAAAAAATTAAAAAGTTGTGAATGTTATTAACAACAATTAAGTTTACGTATGTCTTTGTCCAAAAAATTTATTTTACCTCTTCTTTTATTCTCTATTAAATTCAACGCTTTTGCCCAGTCGTCCTATACCACTGAGAATTTGGTTTTCGACGGCCTCAACCGTCAATACAAGATTTATATCCCCTCAACTTATGACGGTTTATCTCAATATCCTCTTATCTTTACTTTTCATGGTGGGGCTGGTACATTTGATGACAGCATTGCCATGAATGATTTCAGTGCTCTGGCAGAGAATGAAAATTTTATAGCCGTTTATCCCCAAGCTGCAGTTGATCCAGCTGATGGTAGTAACTCTTGGATTCACAAAGCCCCAACCTCTCATGATGATATTTACTTTATCGAAGCGATTATTGATGCTTTAAGCAATCAACTCTCAATTGACACCAATAGAGTTTATGCTTGTGGTTATTCTGAGGGAGGGATATTTTCTTATGAGCTTGCTTGCAGATTAAACAACAAGATTGCAGCAATTTCTTCAGTTTCTGGGAGTATGCTAACAGATTCGTTCAGAAATAGTTATTACAACTTGGGGTTCTGTTCCCCTGTTCATCCCACTGCAGTCCTTTTGATTCAAGGCACCGCAGATTTTAGTCCACATTCTACATACAATGGATTTCAACCCTACTATATGTCAGTCCAAGAAACTGCAACTTATTGGGCCGCATACAACAACTGTAATTTAGAAGCCTCTGTTAGTGATGTCCCAAACACCAATACTTCCGACGGATCTGTTGTTGAACGCTATTCTTGGACTACAGCTGCAGGCTGTCTTTATGTTGAAGAGCTCAAAGTAATAGGGGGAGGGCATGACTGGCCAGGAAGCTTTGGAAATATGGACATCAATTCCACACAAGAAATTTGGAATTTTGTTTCTAATTACGACTTGAGTGGTATCATTTCCTGCAATGGTCTATCAACTTCCGATTACAATGCTACAAATCCAAACATCGTTTTTTATCCAAATCCAACCCGGAACGAGCTGATTGTTGAATCTAGCTTTCAAACCCCCCAGAATTTTAAAATATTTAATATAAGAGGCCAAGAAGTTTTATCTGGTGTTCTTGAGGTTACCCCCACAAAGATTGATGTCTCAGGCCTAAGTCAAAGTATATATATCCTGAAAATAAGCAATAATTTTTTCAGACTTATCATTGAATAAATTCTATTCCTCCAGCAAAAATGAGAATCAATTTTCATATTTTATGTTTCCTCTTTTTTTTATACAGCAGTTCCGCTCAAACTGAGGTAAAATTTAACCTAGCCACCGCTGCTGTTTTGGTTCCCAATATTGGAATTGAAATAAAAACTACTGAACTAAAATCTATTCAATTGGATGTATTGGGTTCTTTTTGGGATAGTTTTGATGGAAAACCTTACCACATCACTCAAATCATTTTGGAGCACCGCTGGTATAATAAAAAAAAGACTTTGTTCGGAGGACTCCACGCCGGATTTGGAATGTTTACGCTTCAAAAACCGAGATGGCCTGTTATATATGACCAATTTCAAGATCCTTCAACTTATAATACAAATGCCGGTGCATTTCAATCAGGGCGCGTCGCATTTTATGGGGTTAGCGTTGGATACAAAAAACGTTTGGGAGATCGCATTGGATTGGAGTTTTTTCTTGGAGGAGGACTGACCCAAAGTAGATATAAAGGCTATAATACAATTGATGGTGTTGTCACTCAAACAACCCCCTCAGGAAACGGGTTTAATGGCAGTGGGGAGTGGGTCCTTTACCGTGGTGGTCTTATGTTGTACTATAGATTATAGGACAACTAAACTGCCTCAATATTTAAATCCTTTAAATTTAATTTTTTGGTTGCTTTTGGCGGACAGCATAATGGCATTTAAAACACGAATGTCTCTTCTTCCCATTTCACCAGGAGTTATATTTGGTTGCTGTCCCATAATCGCTAAACACTGTCCGTCAATTTGAAGCTTTTGTTGGAAAACGGCTTTGATATCCATAGAACCACTGGGTTCATAACCTGCAAGGCCTCTATAGCTGTAGGCTGGTTTTAATCCAACTTGCCCTTTCTTGGTTTCCAGGTGAATAAAATTTTCTTTTTTCCCATAACTGGAGCTGTGTTTTGAAACTTTTCCGTCAGGCCACTCTAATTCCCATTCCCAGTGTTCGGGAAGTTCTTTGTAAATTTCTGTTCTATCGGTCCAGCTTTTAGCCAAAACACTCACTGGATGGAGATGTGTCGTATAAAAGGCCGATTGTACGACATACACTCCAAGGTCGTAAACAGCCCCGCCAACATTCATGGCTTTTGTCAGTCGCCAATCTCCTTTACGGGTCCAACGACCGTGGTCGTAAGAAAAGCCACCGCGCATTTCATTCCACGGTCCAAACTCTTTATTTTTTGTAGCTGACATCAGCCGAACATTAAAAGGATCCCAATACAATCGGTAACCAATTTGAAGCATTTTATTTGCTTTTTTGGCGGCGGCAATCATTCGGTCACAATCCGACACTGTTGGTGCCATTGGTTTTTCACAAATAACGTGCTTTCCTGCCTCAAAACTTCGAATGGTAAATTCCGCATGATTTCCTGTTGGAGTGGCGATGTATACACAATCAATGTCTTTATTATCGGCAATGCTGTCTAAAGTCTCATAATTGTATATATTGTTATCCTTGATAGGATACTTTTTTTGCCATTTAGAGATTTTATTGGGTGATCCTGTGATAATCCCCGTTAACTCTGCATGGTTTGAGGCTTGAATTGCTGGAGCAATCCAATTTTCAGCATAATTTCCCAAACCACATATGGCAATTTTAATAGGATTTTTAGTTAAATTTTGACCAAGTAATTGGGTTCTGAACAAGCCAGATGTTGCAGCCAAAGCAGTTAATTTAATAAACTTTCGTCTTTCCATCTACAGGATTTTAGATTGGCATCTTAATGTATAAATCTTTATTGCATCAAAAATAAGAATTTTAACAAACTGACAAAGGTTTCAATGCACATTACTCAGATACTTTTTTCTTTTTATAAAACCTTTATTTAAGCTGTAGTTCATTGATTTTTATTAAATTGCTAAAAATACACAGCATGAAAAAAATATTCTTTTTAGTTGCTTTTATTGCTTTTTTTTCTTGTAATGAGAGCGACGATCAAACCATTGATTTAACGGTTTACAACCCTTTACTAACGGTTGTCGAAAACCTAAATAATGGTGTTGCACCAGCAGATATCGTTGCCAATGTTGGATCTGAGGCGCTTTATGGGCTGGACTATGGTGGGGGCTATATATTTCATTTTGATGAAAATGATGGAGGTTTAATTGTTGCTACGGATTATTCACAAACAGGTAATTTTAACTGGGGTGATATTTTCAGTCTAGATACCAATGCTGATATTGGCAGTGGGGATCTTAATACCCAATTGATAATTGATGGTAATCTCAATGATAACAGTAGCGGAGGATTTGAGTTTGGCAGTGATGATTATGCCTTCAAGGTCGTCAGTGATTTGGATTATAATGGTTATAACGATTGGTTTGTTCCAAGCCGTGATTCAATGAGCGCTATTTACGATAATGTTCATTCATTAGGTCTTGGTAATTTTGATGAAACGATCATCTACTGGTCATCCACAAAAATAGGATATGACCCTTATGTGATGGGATTTAATTTTGATTCTTGGGGGGGTGAACCCTTTTTAGGGTCTTGCGCCAGCCAAAATGGTCTTATGATTGCAAGGAAAGTAAATTAAATATGAAATTGACATATGTTTAAAGTTAAAAAAGCGCTCATTAGGAGCGCTTTTTTTAGTTGTTTTTGTAATGGCGTTTATTCTTTTTTGTCTCGAACCCATTGTTCTACATATTCAATCTTCCCATCGAGGTTGAAGTAAAACTGCTCCATCAATTCTTTATCCCACACAGTTCCGTCTTTTGAAACTCGTTTTTCTGTCGCTGAGACCAATACTCCTGATGCAGGATCTGTATTTTGTATCTTTAAAGGTACAATGCCGTAGGCTTTCCAGGTCACAGATTCATAGTTTTCAAAATAAGATTTAAAAAAATCAGCACTCATGGTGTGTCTTTCGCCATCGTAAGCATCAAAAACAGCATTTTCAGCAAACAACGCTTGGCAAGCCTCCCCATCCATTTTATTATAGTTTTCAATCAAGGACTCGATTGTTTTAACCTCTCCACGATTGGAAAAGACGAAAGTCCTTCCGCTGTATTCGTTCTCCTTTTTTCCATAAAATTTACCTCCATATGGGAGTCCAAACTCATTTTTGGGATCAAATCTTCTCCACTGATTAAAATTATTGATTTTTTTATCTTTGTTAAAAGTAAAAACTTCCATCAAATAGACTTTTTGAGTACTGCCATTGTTCCATTCTCTTTTTTCAGTGGACCAAACCAGCATGTCTACATTGTCTGAACCCTTAACTTTAACGGGTATCATGGCCCAGGGCTGCATATTTACACTTTTTAATTCTCCGTGATATTTCTGCATATACTCACGGGCATTGTCCGCAAATTCCTTTTCATAGAATGACAATTCTTTTTCCACATCGTTGTTATTGTAGGCAGCGACTGATTCCAATGTTAATTTCATGTATTCATCTGAGGCCAGTTCATAGGGATTGTCTTTTAAGTCATTATTTCCCAACCATTTTCCCGCTTCAGAAATTTGCGCTGTTGCTAATAATCCAGTGAAAATTAAAAATTTTAAGATTGTATATTTCATTTTTTTAAGTTTTAATTTTTATAATTAAGGCAAGATAAAAAATAAATTGTTTTGTATTTATATGATTTAGCCATCTTTTAATATTTTAATCACAATATAAATTTCTTATAAATAACCCTTTACTATTATTATATTGTCAATAAAAAAACCCTTTTGATGTATTATCCTTTTTTTTAATAAAATTAACTTTCGTTTTGCAATAAGATTTTTAATTATAGATAGTTTTGTTTAGCAATTAATTTGTTTAGTTGAACAAAATAAGTTTTGATTTCTTTTGAAAGCATCGGATATAAAACATATGGGTTCTAATAAAACTTTAAAATCTCGCATCGAACTTGGCGGCAGTCTCTTAAGGCCTGATATCATTGTATTACAAGACGATGGGCTTTCAATTATAAAAAGGAATTGGCACTTATTTACAATTAAAAAAACTTTTTTATGTTTTTCCGATATCAAGTCCTTTAAAATACACCGCGGTCTCATCAAAGCAAAAATAACCATCCAAAAAAAGAAATTTGGAAACTTTAGTTTGCGTGGATTTTCCGTTTCTGATGCCAAATACGTTAAAGATTATATGAAATCTAAAACCCAGCTTCCTAGGATTACTCATTCGGCTTAGGGTTTAAAACTAAATTTTTGAACAAATCATTACACACTTCCTTTTTTCCCACGTCGTAAAAAATACAAATTGATTGCCTCCGTCTTTTAGTTTATACTCCTTTTTGATCTCCTTTGTTTTATTTGGAAAATTCCGAGTTTTTATGTTGACTTTTCTTCCTGTTATCTCCTTTCTTATGAGCTGTTTTTTGTAAGGTATAATTTTATGTATTTTGTAAATATTGCCTGGGAAATATTTTATAATTTTTGAAGCGCTGTACAAATGCGTGTGTTGCCCAAGTTTCATTATTTTGAAGCGAATTGCAATGTTTTTAAAGGCCCCACATTTAAGAATTGCTGCGTTTGGTTCATAAAGGTAGTTCATTGGTTTTTGGTAGGCTATTGTGGTCCTTTCCTGACTTATTTTAAATTCAAAATTGGGTTGTGTTGTTTGGAGATTGATGGCTTTTATACAGGCTTCATTTGTATATCCTTTCTGCAGTAAAAACAGCAATTCTTTAACTTCATTTTTGATGGCTACTACATGTACTTCTTTGGTGTATTTAAGAACCTTTAATGCCGATTTAATATCTAGCATTGGAGATAACTTAATTAAAATATTGTTGCTTTTTGAGAGTAATAAATCTAAATTTTCTAACACATTTGGGCAACATTCTTCAATAAAGTAGAGTTTATTACCGATTTTATTTCTTCTAGATGGGTCTATATAAATCCAATCATATTGTCTATTTTTTTGTTGAATATACAAGAGTCCATCCATTGCTTTTATGATAATATTGGAGGCTTTAAGAATTTTTAAATTGTGTTTTACAATTTCTGATAAATTTTTATTAACCTCACAATAGGTCACATGCTTTAAAGTCTTGGAAAAATAGTAAGTGTCTACCCCAAAGCCACCTGTTAGGTCTAAAAGGGTCTCTCCGCCAATCAAATTTTTTTTATAATTTGCAGTGATTTCAGACGAAGATTGTTCAATGTTAAGTTTATTCGCATAAATAATTTGTTTGCCACTGTACCAAGTTGGTAGTTTTTTTTTGCATTTTAATTTTGCCTCAATTTGCGCTATTAATTCAGAGTTTTGAACCCCCTCAAAAGAAGTGCCCTTTAGCGCCATTTCAGCAAGATTGTCTTGGAGATGATCATTGATGTATCGTTGAACGTGATTTTCTAAAAGTTTGAAATTAAGCATGTTTTATTCTGTTGGTAATTTCATAAAGTGCAATGGAAGTGGCCTGCACTACATTCATACTGCTGTTTTGACCATACATTTCAATGTGACAAATTACGTCAGACAGCTGCAGTAGGCTTTTGTCTATCCCGAGGCGTTCGTTCCCCACAATCAATACGAGAGGTTGTCTTTCATCAATTTTTATTTTGTGCATTGGTTTGCTGTTTTCTGTGATTTCAAGAGCTATTATTTGATAACCTGATCTCTTATATTCTTTTATCACTTCTGATGTAGCTTCGATTTGTTTATAGATTCCCGCATTTTCGGTTGCTCTTGAAGTATTCCAGGTTTTTCGATTCAGCTCAATTCTGGGGCCACCAAGAATTATTTTTTTAACACCAAAGGCGTCTGCAGCTCTGAACAAACCTCCAATATTCGCTAGGCGTGCCACTTGGTCAGCAATAAGCACCACTGAAAACGTTTGTTTTTTAAACTTAGAGGCATAATGGTTTAATTGCATTGTCAAAGGGATTTCTCAAAGGCATATTTAACAATATTCGCTCCCATTTCAAGCGCTTTTCGGCGCATTGTTTGAGGATCATTGTGCACCTCTTGATCCTCCCAACCGTCTCCTAAATCGCTCTCGTAGGTGTAAAGTAAAATAAGTGTATTTTTGTCATAGAATCCCATTGCCTTTGGTGGTAATCCATCGTGCTCATGTATTTTTGGAAGTCCTTCTGGAAATTTAAAGTGGTTTTTATAAATGGGGTGGTCTAATGGTATTTCAGTCAATTCTTTATTTGGAAATAGTATTTTTAGTTGGGGTAAAATATAGGACTTCATACCATAATTATCATCTATGTGTAAAAATCCTCCTCCCAATAAATAAGTTCTTAGATTTTCGATTGCATCTGCCGAGAAATAAACATTGCCATGTCCAGTCATGTGTAACATCGGATAATCAAAAATTTCAGAGTCATCTGCCGCAACAACGTTTGGCTTTTCAATCATATTGGTTCGAATCTCTGCATTGCAAAATTGAATCAAGTTCCTGAGTGCAGTTGGGTTACTATACCAATCACCACCCCCTTCATATTTTAAAATCGCAAGATTTTGAGAGTGTAAATTTCCTACCAATGTACATGCGAAAAGCGTTATGTATATCAACCTAGTCATTGGAAAGTTGAATGGTATGACATGCAACAATGGCTGCAGTTTCGGTTCTGAGTCTCTGTTTTGCTAAACTTACAGATTGAAACCCCTTATCTTCAGCCATTTGAACTTCTTTAGGGCTAAAATCTCCTTCAGGACCAATCAGTACAAGTGTGTCTTTATTTGAGAGAATTAATGTTTTCAGCGGTTTTTTTGGACTGTTCTGACAATGTGCTATAAACCGACTTTCAAAATGCTTTTCCGATATAAATTTCTCAAATGAAATTGCTTTTTGGAGTACGGGGAAATGTGGTCTCAACGATTGTTTGGCAGCAGCTATAAGAACTTTTTTAAAGCGCTCCTCTTTCAAAATTTTTCTTTCACTTTGGTGGCAAAAAATTGGAGTGATAATGTCCACTCCAATCTCGGTTGCTTTCTCAATAAACCATTGGAAACGATCGTTTAATTTTGTCGGCGCAACAGCCATGTGAATTTTATTTTTTTTTGGTTTTTGATAGTCACTACTTAAAATGGAAACCTCGCAAGCGGTTTGATTTTCAAAGGTTATTTCTGCATTAAATAACAATCCTAAACCATTAGTAATAAATATCTTATCCCCTTTTTTCTTACGTAATACTTTAATAATGTGACGACTTTCATTTTTATCAAAAAAAAATTTTTTGTCACTTTGTTTTAGTTCGGGATTATAAAATAATTGCATTTTAATCTACTGTATTTTTAACCGTGACTTGGCCGTTGTTTCCTGGGTCGTAAAATCCTTTTTTAAATATTTTAAATATCCAACAATGGCAACCATTGCAGCGTTATCAGTCGTAAATTCAGTATCTGGAATATAGGTTTTCCATCCCTGCTTTTGTTCCGATTTTTTCAGTGCCTCACGGATGGCAGAATTGGCTGAAACACCCCCTCCAATTGCAATTTTGTTGATCCCCGTTTGCTTGACTGCTAATTTTAATTTATCCAATAATATTTCTACAATAGTATGTTGAATTGATGCACAAATATCATTGAGATTTTCTGCAATAAAATTAGGATTTTCTTTTGTATTTTTTTGTAAAAAATACAAGACGGCGGTCTTGAGTCCTGAAAAGCTAAAATCGAGTCCTTTGACCCTTGGCTTTGTAAATTTAAAAGCGGTAGGGTTTCCCAACCGTCCTAGTTTGTCAATTTTAGGTCCTGCGGGGTAACCAAGCCCCAAGGCTTTACCGCTTTTGTCAAAGGCTTCTCCAACGGCGTCGTCTATGGTTTCACCAATAACAGTCATTTCAAAATAATTATCAACTTTTACAATTTGTGTATGGCCCCCTGAAATGGTCATTGCCAAAAAGGGAAATGTGGGCTTTTCGCAACCTTCTTTTTCTATAAAATGTACTAAAATGTGCGCTTGCATATGATTGACATCAATAAGGGGAATTTTAAGTCCGTAAGCCAACGATTTTGCAAATGATGTTCCCACCAGCAATGAACCCATCAGACCCGGTCCTCTGGTGAATGCAATAGCAGACAGATCGCATTTTGAAACCTTTGCTTTTTTAAGACATTGGTCCACCACTGGGACAATGTTTTGTTGGTGTGCTCTGGAGGCCAGCTCTGGGACCACACCACCATAGTCTTGATGGATAGATTGATTCGCAATGACATTGCTTAGAATTTTTCCATTGCACAAAACTGAAGCCGCAGTATCGTCACATGAAGATTCAATTCCTAGAATATATATATTTTCCTTGCCCATCGAGGAAATTCCTTAGTTTATTTTTTTACAATTAAAAGTTTGGCAAAACTTTTGATTAATTTATTGGCAGCCCTACAAAGAAATAAAAAAAATGTATCATATCTTAGCTTTGATTAAGGATTAATTTCAAATGTTTTTGATTTAAAATTTTAAATTATCTTGAGGGCCATTAGATCGAGATTAAACATATTTGTAAGAGTTTTAGCCTCCATTGGGGTGCTTTTTATTTTATTACTTTTGGTTTTTTCAATACCAGGGGTACAAACCTATTTTGGTTCTTATGCGACCCAGCGCATCAATGAAAAACTTGATACCAATATCAAAGTAGGAAAAGTTGGACTGCAGTTGAATGGTGATATTGAGTTTAAAAATATTCTCATCAAAGATCATAAAAACGATTCCTTAATTTCAATTAATGAGTTTAATAGTTCTATTTTGAGCTTTGCAAATATCAATAACAACAGCTTAAGTTTTGACGATATCGATATTTATGGGCTGTATTTTCATATCAAAACTTACGCTGGAGAACAGGCCTCTAATTTGGATATTTTTATAAAAAAATTTAAAAAGGACACAAAATCTCAAATTCCATTTAAATTGTCCACAAAAGCCTTGAGCATTGAAGACAGCAAATTTAAATTATCCAATGAAAACAAATCGATATCCAGTATTTTAGATTTTCAAAAATTGAAAATTAAAGCCAGAAATTTTTTGATTTTAGGGCCTGATGTTAGCACTGAAATTAAGGCCTTGAGTTTTACAGATGCGAGAGGTGTTCAGCTGCAAGATTTACAAACGCAGTTCAAATATACAACGGAGTCTATGACCTTCAGAAACTTAAAAATAAACACACTTAAATCTGTTGTCAATGCTGATTTAGAGTTCTTATACAAGCGAAAAGATTTAAAGTTTTTTACTGAAAAGGTTCAAATTGAAGCCAATTTTAAAGACACTCGAATCAATCTTGGGGAGTTAAATGTTTTTTATCCTGAATTTGGTGCAACTCAAAATATTTCTTTCGATGCGGAACTAAATGGAACTCTCAATGCATTGGAGGTTTATAATTTAAATCTCGAGTCCGATGGCAAGAGTCGGATTGTTGGAGATTTTATTTTTAAGAACCTTAAATCGTCAGAGCTGCAGCCGTTTTATATGAATGCAAAACTTAAAGAATTGTCATCAAATTATAAGGATTTAAAGGGAATACTTCCAAGAATATTGGGACAAAAATTACCCTCCACTTTAAGCTTTCTAGGAATCTTTTCCACCAAGGGAATTATTAGTATGTCAGATCAAAAAATCACCATAGATTGTGACATTCGCACCGAGTTGGGTGAAATTTATGCAGATTTGAACCTCAATGATATCAAAAAAATAGATGCGGCCAGTTACAATGGAAAATTACAACTTTCTGAATTTGATTTAGGGACTTTTATCCAAAATCGTGATGTAGGGCGTGTCAATACGAATCTTATAATTGAAGGTGAGGGGTTCAAAATTGACAACATCCGATCCAATATTGCAGGAACCTTTGATGGCTTTGAGTATAATAATTACAATTACCAAGACCTCGAAGTATTGGGTTTGGTTGAAAATAAAATCTTTAGTGGTCAACTCAAAGCCAATGACAAGCATCTTATATTAGATTTTGAAGGCTTGGTAGATTTTTCAGAAAAAGAAAATATTTATGACTTTTCAGCCTCTGTCAAAAAAGCAGACTTGAATGCTTTAAATTTTGTCAAAAGAGACAGTTTATCTGTTTTTTCTGGTCGTGTTGATATGGACATGAAAGGAACTAATTTAGATGATTTGTATGGACTGCTTCAATTCAAAGACACTCGTTACACAAATCAGAATGACAGCTATTTTTTCAAAGATTTTCAAGTGGTTTCAACCTTCGATTCTGATTTAAATCACACTTTATCTGTTAACTCACCCGAAATTATTAAGGGAACTTTTGAAGGATTTTTTAAAATTAAACAAATTCCATTAATGCTTGAAAATGCTTTAGCTGGAATTTATTCTCAAGTTGCAGCTAGTGAAATTTCTGCAGACCAATCATTGAAATTCAATTTTAAGGTTTACAATAAAATTATTGAAGTTTTTTATCCTGACTTAGAGTTTGGAGCCAATACATTTTTTAGAGGAGTCTTAGACAGTGACCCTTCAAAATTTAAGCTGACCTTTAAATCGCCAGACATTCGAATGGAATCGTATTTTGCCAAAAAAGTAGAAATCAAATTTGACAATAGCAACCCATTATTTAATTCATATGTTGAGTTGGACAGCTTGAGTACTCCCTATATAAAGGCAAACGAATTCAGTTTGATCAATGTTTCTCTCAACGATACGCTTTACATCAAATCTCAGTTTAAAGGCGGAAAACGCCGCGAAGATCAATTTGATCTTAATCTTTATTATACAACAAATGACAAAAATTATGTACTTGGGTTAAAACCATCTAAGGCCAAGTTTAAAAATACCAGCTGGGAATTGAATTCAGAAGAAAGCCCAGAAACAAAGCTTGTTTTTAACCCTGTTAGCAGAGCGTTTGAAATGGATGCTGTTGCCATGACCTATAAAGACCAAAAAATTTCTTTGCGGGCCAATGCCAAGGATTCCTTATCGACTAATATTGCCCTCGAATTTCAAAATGTAGACCTGGCTAAAGTTACCCCAGAAATTGACAGCTTGAGCCTTGGCGGTACCATTAATGGCGGCCTCAATGTTTCCAAATTTAAAGACACCTATCTTCCAAAATCAATGCTTGATATTGAGGATTTTTCGGTAAATGGCTTCAATTTGGGGGCTTTTGAGGCTAAAATTGAAGGAAATTCGTCACTTACAAACTATGATGTTCAGCTTAAAATTCAAGATGACTTAAAAGAATCTTTTTCGGCAGTGGGAAATTTAGATGTTTCTGGAGTCTATTCAAATTTAGATTTAAATCTAAATTTTAAAGATTTTATTTTAAATCCATTAAATCCTTTTGGTGGTGGTGTCATCACAAATATTAGAGGCAAAGTTTCAGGATTTTCCAAAATTAGTGGCCGTCTTGAGAAGCCACAAATTAATGGTGAGTTGCGACTCGATTCGGGTGGAATTTCAATACCTTATTTAAATATTGACTATGCTTTTGATGACAAAACTAGAGTTAAACTTGAGGGGCAGAGTTTTGTTTTTGAAGCCGCCAAGTTTAAAGATACAAAGTTCTTATCCAAAGGAATTTTAAATGGTAAAATGAACCATGTCAATTTAAAAAATTGGTCACTTGATACCAGCATAGATTCAGATCGCTTACTTGTTTTGAATACCAGTGAAACTGAGGAATCCTTGTATTACGGAACAGGATTCGTTTCTGGTAATATTGACATATCTGGGCCTGTGAATCAATTATTTATTGAGGCAAATGTCATTACTTCAAAGGGAACGATTTTTAAAATACCATTGAATGACAGCGAGATGATCACTGAAAATTCATATGTAAAATTTTTAAGTCCTGAAGAAAAAAACCAGAAAGCTGTTGACAGAGCTATAAAGTTAGATGATATCAAGGGGGTAGAGATGGAATTTAATATGGACATCACAGATGATGCTGAGATTGAAATTGTGATTGACAAGGAGACAGGAAGTTCAATTCTGGGTCGTGGTAACGGAAGTATTTTGGCACAAATTAACACCAATGATAAATTTCAGATGTTTGGTGATTTTCTGGTATTGTCAGGCTATTACAATTACAGCTTAGGCAAGCTAATTAAAAAGAAATTTAAACTCGTTAAAGACGGTTCACTGTTGTGGGAAGGGAATCCCCTTCAAGCAGAGATTAATATTGAGGCAATATACGATGGCATCAATGTCAATCCATCAACACTTCTCGACAATCCTATCAACCAGACAATTCCAGTTGAAGTTCAAGTAAAGCTTACAGGCCCTCTTGAAAAGCCAGATTTAGATTTTGATATTCGTTTTCCAAAAATTAATTCTACTCTTAACAATGAGCTCAAAGATCGTTTACGCGACAAAGACAAAAGAGAATTCCAAGCCCTTTCACTACTTGCCACGGGCTCCTTTAGAAGCAAGATTAGTTTGGATTCTCAAGATGCTTTTGAATTGATGTCTGATGGAGTGACCAATGTCTTGAATGATATTTTCTCAAACGAGGACAATAAAGTCAAGCTAGGATTGGATTTAGATCTTGGTAAAAATACTCCTGAATACGAAACCGACAGCAGAGTGGGGGTTACACTTTCTACTAAAATCAGCGAAAATGTTCTAATTAATGGCAAAGTTGGAGTTCCTGTAGGCGGCGTCAGTCAATCGACTGTTGCAGGCGATTTTGAAGTAGAAGTTTTACTCAATGAGGATAGAACACTGTCTTTAAAATTCTTTAACAGAGAAAATAGCATCCAAAATTTTGGAGAGCAAATTGGATACACTCAAGGCCTTGGCTTGTCTTACAACATTGAGTTTGACAATCTCAAAGAGTTGTTTAAAAAATTATTTTCTAACAAAGAGATTTCGAATTCTGACCGCTCCCAAAAAAATGAGGAAAATTCTCAATATCCCGACTATATTAATTTTAAATAATTTTGCTGTAAATCTTATCAAACCGTCAATGTTTGGTTTGAATAAGTATTTATTTTCAAACGAAAACGTTTGATTTTTAAGATTAAGCAAAAATAGTTGTTTAAGTATTTAAGATTGAGGTATAAGTTTAGTAATTTTGCGCTCGAACTTATTATAATGGGCAATACAATAAAAAAAGTTGGTGTTTTAACGTCAGGAGGTGATGCTCCTGGAATGAACGCTGCCATTCGGTCGGTGGTGCGAGCTTGTGCTTTTTACAAGATTGAATGTATTGGTATTTTTAGAGGTTATCAAGGTATGATTGAAGGTGATTTTAAAACTTTGAAATCCAAAAGTGTCAATTATATAATCAATAAAGGAGGCACCTTTTTAAAATCTGCAAGGTCTAAAAAATTTAGAACAAAAGAAGGCAGAAAAATGGCATACGATCATCTCGTAAAGGAAGGTGTTGATGCCCTTGTACTGATCGGAGGTGACGGCACTTTTACCGGCGGTATGATTTTTAATCAAGAATTTAACTTTCCAGTAATTGGGATCCCTGGAACGATTGACAACGATATTTTAGGCACCAATTTCACCCTTGGATATGATACTGCTCTCAACACTGCAGTAGAGGCGATTGATAAGATTAGAGACACTGCAAGTTCTCACAAGCGTTTGTTTTTTGTCGAGGTTATGGGCAGAGATGTTGGACATATAGCCCTCAATGCTGGTGTTGGTTCTGGAGCTGAGGAAATCCTAGTTCCCGAAGAAAACCTTGGTTTAGATCGTCTTTTAGAATCTCTACAGAAAAGTAGAAAAACCGGAAAATCATCTACAATCGTACTGGTTGCCGAAGGCGATAAGACAGGAAATAATGTTTTTGAACTTCGAGATTATGTTGAAGAAAACTTAGAGGGTTATGACGTAAGAGTTTCAGTCTTAGGACATATGCAGCGCGGCGGAGCTCCAAGTTGTTTTGACCGAGTTTTGGCTTCTAGAATGGGCGTCAAAGCTGTGGAATCTTTAATGGCTGGCAAAAAAAATGTAATGGTTGGAACCATTAATAACAAACTTGAACTCTACCCCATTGAAAAAGCAGTCAAAGGCCATTCAAAAATAGACGAGGAGCTCTTGAGGGTTTCTGATATACTAAACATATAAAAAAATTAACGAACCAAAACAGATAAAAAAATGGGTAATGTGAAAATTGGAATCAATGGATTTGGAAGAATAGGAAGAATCGCTTTTAGAATTGCCTCCGAAAGACCAGATGTTGAAATTGTAGGGATTAATGACCTTTTAGATGTTGAGCACCTTGCATATCTTCTTAAGTACGACTCCGTACACGGACAATTTAAAGGAAGTATTGAAACCAAAAATGGGAACTTAGTTGTTAATGGTAATGAAATTAGAATCACTTCTGAGCGCAATCCCGAAGACCTCAAATGGGATGCTGTTGGTGCCGAAGTTGTGATGGATTGCACTGGAATTTTCACAACTCTTGAAGGGGCTAAAAAGCATTTGACTGCCGGTGCTAAAAAGGTAGCAATTTCTGCGCCTTCTGCTGATGCCCCCATGTTTGTTATGGGAGTTAATCATCATAAAATAACTCCAGAACACAGCATTGTTTCCAATGCTTCATGCACCACAAATTGTCTCGCGCCCTTAGCAAAAGTCATCAATGATAATTTTGGTTTAGCTGAAGGGTTGATGACCACGGTTCACGCTGCGACTGCCACTCAATTTACAGTTGACGGTCCTTCTCGAAAGAACTACCGTTTGGGCCGTGCCTCATTAAACAATATTGTTCCTGCCTCAACAGGCGCTGCAAAAGCAGTGGGGAAAGTTATCCCTGAGCTCAACGGAAAACTGACGGGTATGGCCTTTAGAGTACCTACTGTAGATGTATCGGTAGTAGATTTAACATGCCGATTGGAAAAAAGTGCCAGCTTTGAGCAAGTAAAAGCAGCTCTTAAAAAAGCTTCAGAAAACGAACTTAAAGGAGTTTTGGGTTATACTGAAGAAGGGGTGGTGTCTCAAGATTTTGTATCTGAACCTAAAACAAGCACATTTGATGCCAATGCGAGCATCGGTCTCAATGATAATTTTGTAAAGCTAATTTCTTGGTATGACAATGAGTTTGGCTATTCTTCCAAGTTGGTGGACCTTGCTCAATATATCAACGGGCTTTAGTGTATTAAAAATCGAAGGTATCGATTTTTTTAAGCCATAAATAAAAATACATGATTCTCATTGTTGACAGCGGTTCTACCAAAAGCGATTGGATTGCAATTGATTCTAAAACGGGGAATCATTTTTTTGAAAGACAGCGTACCAGCGGTCTCAACCCTGCCATCATTTCTAAATTTGAGGCCATTGATATAATCAATAAAAATAAAATCATCACCAATCATAGATTTAGGGTTGAGTACGTTTTTTTTTATGGAGCAGGTTGCGGAACAGTTGAGGCCTCCAGAATGCTTAAAAATGTTTTAAAGTCTATTTTTTCTAATGCCAAGGTTTCCGTTAAGGAAGATACTTATGCAGCTGTTTTTTCTACGATTGACTCAGAAGCATCTCCAGCCGTTGTCTGTATTTTGGGAACCGGCTCTAACTGCACCTATTTTGACGGTAAAAAGGCCCAACAGCGCGTGGTTTCCCTTGGTTACTCAGTTATGGACGATGCCTCAGGAAATTATTTTGGGCGTCAATTGCTGAGGGACTATTATTTTGATTTTATGCCGCACGATTTTAAATTGATGTTTGAGACCCGTTACAATATAAATGCTGATTACATTAAAAAAAATCTTTACAAAAAACCAAATCCCAATGCCTATCTTGCCAAATTTGCAGAATTTTTAGTCTTGAACAGAGAATCGGACTATGTACAAAGCGTTATAAAAAAAGGCTTGAGATCTTTTGTAAAAACTATGATTTTACAATACGAAGACGAAATCAAAACAGTCCCTGTACATTTTGCTGGTTCCATCGCATTTTTTCTACAAGAAGAAATTAAAGAAATCGCCATGGAATTTGGATTTAAAATAGGGAATTTTCAAAGACGGCCCATTGAAGGTCTTGTCGATTACCATATAAATCAAGTTACCAATAACTAAGGGTGTTTAATATGAGGCTATCACACCAATTTCTACATTGACAAATTTTGGTAAATTGGCAACCTCAACTGTTTCTCTTGCCGGCGCTGTCTCTGTCTCAAAATAGCGGCCATAAACGGCATTAATTTTTGAAAAATTGTTCATATCAGAAATAAAAATTGTTGATTTTATGACATTTTTAAAGGTCATATTTGCCGCCTCTAAAATAGCTTTTAAATTTTCCATTACCAATGTTGTTTCGGACTCTATATTATCCATGGCCAGCTCTCCAGTTTTTGGATCAATGGCAATTTGCCCAGAAGTGTAAAGGACATCTCCTAACAAAACAGCCTGGTTATAAGGTCCGATAGGAGCGGGTGCTTTTGTTGTTTTAATAATTTTTTTCATAGCTGTTGGATTTTACAATTGTCTGTCTCTTTGACGCTGCTTGTCATATTTAAGATCGCTCAAGATGCTCGATCGGATTCCAATGAAAAAGTTCCACGAGCTTCGATTGCTAAATGGAATCCAAGAAAAATTCATGCGCCAACTTTCTAGATCTCGTTCAAAACGCAGCTGAGTGTAAGTCACTCCTTTATTTTTAAAGTCGTATCCCGACGAAACGCCCACACTCCAACGCGGCGATAAATCAATATCACCAGAGAACATCAAAGAGTGGGACGATATCTCATTTTGTCGTCTAGAATTGTTATAATTTAGGGCATAGGCCAGCCGCAAACTCCATGGGAGTTTATATTTGTATAAATCGGTTGGGATTGGTTTTTCATCCTCATCACTTCCGTTAAGGCGTTGATCCGCAAA
>PBQM01000064.1 GCA_002725015.1 Flavobacteriaceae bacterium
AAAGTCTTACGTGCTTTGCAAGAAAACAGAGTTCAGCGGGTGGGTAGTAATAGAGATATCAAGGTCAATGTTCGCGTGGTTGCTGCCACCAATAAAGATTTAAAAACAGAAATTTCTGAGGGGCGTTTTCGAGAAGACTTATTCCACCGATTGGCAGTTATTTTGATTGAAGTTCCAGCCTTGAACAAGCGGCGGGATGACATTCCTGAACTCATTGATTTTTTTAGTGTTGAAATAGCCCAAACACATGGCACTGCGCCAAAGCAGTTTTCAAACAAAGCCATTGCACTTTTAAAAAGTTGCGATTGGACTGGAAATATTAGGGAGTTGAGAAATGTGATTGAACGGTTAATCATACTGGGATCAGACGAAATTAGTGATTCTGACGTAAATGCATTTGCAAGCAAGTCTTGAGATTTATGATTTTATTATAGATCAAAATCTTTTGGCTGTATTATATTTACAAATAGAATGTTTTAAATGAATTTAAAACCCCGCTTTATTCAAATCACGCTTTTTTTTGTAGCAACCACGAGTCTTGCTGCTCAAGACGTTGTTGATGACAGTTTGCAGCTTCGGGATATTTATAAGACGTCTCTCACCAATGGAAAAAGTTACCAATGGTTGGACTACCTTTCCAATGAAATCGGAGGGCGTTTATCAGGCTCCCTTAACGCAGAATTGGCCGTTGAATACACCAAGTCGCAACTGGAAACATTAGGCTTGGATCGTGTCTGGCTTCAGCCAGTAATGGTCCCTAAATGGGTCCGTGGAAATCCTGAATTTTCATATATAGAAACAGCTCCGGGTCAAACAATCCCTGTCAACTTATGTGCTTTGGGTGGCTCTGTGGCTACACCCTTGGAAGGCATTAAAGCCAAAGTCATTGAAGTCCAAAGTGTTGACGAAATTAAAACCATGTCACGATCAGAAATTGAGGGTAAAATCGTTTTTTTAAACCGACCCATGCAAGCAGATTTGATATCGACTTTTGAGGCATACGGCGGCTGTGTTAACCAGCGTTACAATGGCGCCAAAGAAGCGGCAAAACTCGGTGCTTTGGGCACTGTTGTACGTTCCATGAATTTACGCCTGGATAATTTGCCACACACTGGTGCCATGTCCTATGGAGATACGGCTGTTAAAGATCGCATCCCGTCTGCGGCTATCAGTACCAACGATGCAGAGCGACTGAGCGGTCTGTTAAAACTAGATCCGGATATTAAATTTTATTTCAAACAAAATTGCAGGCAATTAAAAGATGTGCAGTCCTATAATGTTATTGGTGAAATCACAGGAACTCAGTACCCCAATCAAATTATCATAGTAGGCGCCCATTTAGACTCATGGGATTTGGGGGATGGTTCTCATGACGATGGTGCAGGTTGTGTACAGTCTATGGATGTGCTAAGGCTTTTAAAACAAACAGGGTTACGACCTAACAGAACCATTCGTGTGGTGCTTTTTATGAATGAAGAAAATGGACTTCGAGGCGGCTTAAAATATGCCAAAGTTGCCAAGCAAAAAGGGGAAAAACATATTTTTGCCCTAGAGAGTGATTCTGGAGGCTTTACACCTAGAGGTTTTTCTTTTGATGGACCCGACTATAAAATTAGTCAAATTTTAAATTGGAAATCTCTTTTTGAACCTTATCTCATCCATTACTTTAAGAAAGGCGGCAGTGGTGCCGATATAGGTCCTCTAAAAGATGAGTCGGTTGTGTTGGCAGGCCTAGCACCTGATTCACAGCGTTATTTTGATCACCACCACGCATCGAATGATACTTTTGATGCTGTCAACAAACGCGAATTAGAGTTGGGAGCAGCCACAATGACTGCCTTGGTTTATTTAGTGGATAAGTATGGATTTAATAGCATTGAAACTAAAAAGCCTCTAAAAGATTAAAGGCTGTTGATTGTCTCTTTGATGGCCACCAAGTTTTTTAGAAGCGGTCCGAGTTGATCCAGATGCAACATATTGGCACCGTCACTTTTAGCTTTAGAGGGATCGTAATGTGTTTCTATAAAAAGACCGTCTACATTGTTTGCGACGCCTGCCCTGGCGATGGTTTCAATCATATCAGGACGACCACCAGTAACTCCCGTATTTTGATTTGGTTGTTGTAGAGAATGGGTCACATCTAAAACAGTAGTTGCATATTGACGCATGGTTGGTATGCCCCGAAAATCCACGATCATATCCTGATAGCCAAACATAGTTCCTCGGTCTGTAATCCATACCTTTTCATTTCCACTGTCCTTGACTTTTCTAACCGCGTGCTGCATGGCCTCTGGACTCATAAACTGTCCTTTTTTAAGATTGATAACTTTGGAAGTTTTGGCTGCTGCCACTAATAAATCAGTCTGTCTCACCAAAAAAGCAGGAATTTGAAGTACATCCACATAGGAAGCCGCCATGGAAGCATCTTTAATTTGGTGAATGTCCGTCAAGGTAGGAACCTCAAAAGTTTCGGATACTTTGCGGAGTATTTTAAGCGCTTTCTCGTCCCCAATCCCTGTAAAGCTATCAATGCGGCTTCGATTGGCTTTTTTAAAACTGCCTTTGAATATATAGGGGATTCTGAGCTTATCGGTCAGTTCACAAACTTGCTCCGCGATCTTTAAAGCCATGGTTTCACCCTCGATAGCACAAGGGCCTGCAATCAAAAAAAATTGTTTGGAATCTAGATGTTTTAGTTTTGGAATGTTTTGAAGTTGCATTGTCTCATCACTAGTTTGAGGACAAATATAAGCAAATTTGAGCGTTAAGCTTATCAGAATAAAACCCAAAAGTCCTAAAATTAAATGTACATTTGCCCCTTAAAAATAGCTTTTGATGAATCCCATTAAAAATATTGCCATTATTGCCCACGTAGACCACGGGAAGACCACCCTTGTGGATAAAATTCTATACCATTGTCAATTGTTTCGTGAAAATGAAAACAAAGGGGATCTGATATTGGACAACAATGATTTGGAACGTGAGCGGGGCATTACCATTACTTCCAAAAATGTTTCGGTGGTTTACAAAGACACAAAAATAAATATTATAGACACACCAGGACACGCCGATTTTGGCGGGGAAGTAGAGCGTGTTCTCAATATGGCCGATGGTGTTTTATTGCTGGTTGATGCTTTTGAAGGCCCCATGCCACAAACCCGTTTTGTACTTCAAAAAGCCATTAATTTGGGTCTTAAACCTTGTGTAGTCATCAACAAAGTCGATAAAGAAAATTGCACTCCTGAGGAGGTTCACGAGGCTGTTTTTGATTTGATGTTTGAACTGGGTGCCGAGGAATGGCAGTTGGATTTTCCTGCGGTCTATGGTTCAGCAAAATTTAATTGGATGAGTGAGGATTGGTCGGATCAAACCGATTCCATTGCGCCACTTTTAGACATGGTCATTAAACACATTCCATCGCCTGAAATCCAAGAGGGCAGTACACAAATGTTGATCACGTCTTTGGATTATTCGTCTTTTACGGGCCGCATTGCTATTGGTCGTTTACAACGGGGCTCATTAGAAACAAATCAATCAGTGGCCTTGGTCAAACGCGATGGGTCCATCTTGAGATCTAAGATAAAAGAGCTGCATGTTTTTGAGGGTTTGGGACGAAAAAAAGTTTTAAAAATTCAAGCTGGTGAAATTTGTGCCTTGGTCGGATTGGACGGATTTGAAATTGGCGATACCATTGCCGATGTAGACAACCCAGAAGCTCTTGAAACCATTGCCATTGATGAACCTACAATGAGCATGCTTTTCACTATTAATGATTCTCCGTTTTTTGGAAAAGAGGGCAAGTTTGTCACCTCTCGGCATTTAAAGGAGCGCTTAGAAAAAGAACTTGAAAAAAATCTTGCATTGCGTGTTGAACCTACAGACAGTGCCGATAAGTTTATGGTTTTTGGCCGTGGAGTATTGCATTTATCGGTGCTAATTGAAACCATGCGAAGAGAAGGTTATGAGGTTCAAATCGGTCAACCTCAAGTGATTATTAAAACCATTGATGGGGTCAAGTGTGAGCCTTTTGAAGAAATGACAATTGACCTTCCAGAAAATATTTCAGGTAAAGCGGTTGAAATGGTGACCATGCGCAAAGGAGAACTCTTGAGCATGGAGGTCAAAGGCCAACGGATGATTTGTCAATTTATCATCCCATCAAGAGGGATTATTGGGCTGAGAAATCAATTGCTTACCGCCACAGCTGGAGAGGCCATTATGGCACATCGATTTAAAGACTACCAGCCACTCAAGGGCGGTATACCAGAGAGACAAAACGGCTCTTTGGTGTCCATGGAAAAAGGAACCTCAATTCCTTATTCTATTGATAAATTACAGGACCGTGGTAAGTTCTTTATCGATCCGGGAGAGGCTATTTACGAAGGCCAAGTTATAGGTGAGAATTCTAGAGGGGATGATATGGTGATCAATGTCACCAAAACAAAAAAACTCACCAATGTCAGGAGTGCTGGAGCGGATGACAAGGCCAAAATTGTACCTGCGGTTAAATTTTCATTAGAAGAAGCTTTGGAATACATTCAAAAAGATGAATATGTTGAGGTCACGCCCAACAGTTTGCGACTTCGGAAAGTTTATCTTAAAGAAGTAGATCGAAAGCGCAATAAGACATTATAATGAATTTTCTGGAAATTACATCAGCCGAGTGGATTGGCTATATTGCCACTGGGGTTTTACTGGTATCTTTCACCATGAAACAATTAAGGACATTGAGAATTGTGAACGCCATCGCTTGTGTTTTGTTTGTCCTTTACGGAATTTTACTGTCAAATGCCTGGCCAATTATCTTCTCTAACGCTGCTATTTTTTGTATAAATATTTACAATTTGTATTTGAAGAAAAACAATAAAGTTTAGGCAACAATATTGATAACCAACCGTTTAAATGTGTAATTTTAAAGTCTTAACAAAAGCCAGTGAAATTACCTTCCTTTATCAGTAATAATTTAATTTTAAAAATCACATCTTTAAATTCCTTGGTGGTAGGGACTCGCCTTATAATTTCACTTATAGTTCAAAACCTTTTGGCACATTACACTGGGCAATCAGGGATTGCAAAGGTGGGACAAATCCGAAATTTATCTAATATTCTGATGAGTGTTTCTTCATTGGGGGTTTTTAATGGGGTCGTAAAATATGTTTCTGAATATAAAAATAACCAAGCAGGGCTGTTAAAATTATTTTCCACGGTCTTTGTTTTTTCAACCATTGCCACATGTCTGCTGTCCGTTTTTATGTTTTTATACGCCAACAACCTATCTCATTGGTTGTTTTTTACTCAGGATTATAGCCTGGTATTTAAATTACTGGCAGTGGTAGTACCATTTATTGCCATGAATCGTATTTTTAATGGTGTTATCAACGGAATATCTGCCTATAAAATCAATGCTAAAATTGAAGTTATATGGTATACTTTTGCTTCAATTTTAATGATAGTATCCCTTTATTTTTATAATATTAGAGGGGTTCTTTTGGCGATCGCTGTTACGCCCGTCATCCAGTTTATTACCATCCTTTGTCTGTTTGGCAAAACCCTCAAAGAATATATTAAATTTAAAAACTTATCATTTAGAACACCTCTTTTGAATGCTTTGTTGGGCTTTGCTTTAATGTCTTTTGTCGGAACGGTTTTTTTAAATTTTATCGAGATTGAATTAAGAACGCTAATCTCAGATCATATAAGTGAGAATGAAGCCGGTGTGTGGACTGCCATGTCGTCAATTTCTAAAATTTATATGCAATTTTTAATTATAATTTTTCCAATTTATATTTTGCCTAATTACGCTAAGATTAATTCGTTTGAGGCTTTTGTAAAACAATTAAAAAAAATATACAGTTCCTTGCTCCCCTTGGTTGTTACAGGAATGATTTTGGTTTATTTATTTAAAAATCAAATCATTCAAATAATTTACACAAATGAATTTATGTCCATGGCGGTTCTTTTTAAATGGCAATTAATGGCTGATTTTACTAAATTTTTAGCTGTTGTTTTGGCCTATTATTTTCTCTCAAAAAATGCCTTTATTTATTTTATTAGCACAGAACTTTTATCTTTGATCGCTTATTATTTTTTTGCAAAAACACTCATTTTATCTTACGGCACACAAGGGGTCGTCATTGCCAATTTTATACGCTATTTTTGTTATTTACTTATGGTTATCATAGCTGTTTTTTATTATTTTCGAACAGTTCAAAATAGGGTCTCATGATTAATGAACACACTAATATTTCAAGCTTAAAAAAATTTACAAGACTTTTTTTTGTGTTTTTCTGCGCAATGATTCCAAGTTTTATTGCGATGTTAATTTATTCAGATTTAAAATGGAGCCTTGGCCGTAATTTAATTGAAAGTGTTATTTTTTCTGTACTTATCATTTGGGTATTTTCACTTTTAAAAAACTCTAGATTTAAATCTATAATGGGATACGTTTTTTTTTCGTTCTTTACCTTTTGTATTTACGTTGAAGCGGTTTACTTTTTAATTTATCAAACTTATTTTAGTCCTTCTTCCATTTTTGTTTTTTTAGATTCGAACCCTAGTGAGGCTTCCGAGTTTTTAGCCTTTTATTTTAGCAGGCCTTTGGTGATTTTAACATTGAGTACCTCAGTCGTTTTTGGTCTTTGTTTAAGACAGCTTTCCCTTATGTCCAAGCAATTTTTTACAATTGATAAGTCTTCTGTTTTTTACAGTTTTCTGCTCATGGGAACCCTGCTTAGCTTTCTGAGATTTTCTAAATATATCGATTATAATTTTCCGTATTTATTTGTGAGATCTTTTGTTTTATACCAAATGGAATCAAAAGAATTGGACGTTTATAAAAAAAATAAAAATGGCAGCTTTAAAAATCTTCACAAAAAATCTTTAGGCGCCAAAGAAATATCTGTTTTGGTTCTTGGTGAATCCACCACAAAATCTCATCTTGGGATTTATGGTTACCAGCGCCCAACAACGCCTCTTCTCAGTTCTCAAAAAAATGATTTGGCCTTATTTCAGGACGTGATTAGTCCCAATACTTATTCTGTTGCTTGCGTCACAAAACTATTAACTCTGGGTAATTATGAAACGCCAAAAAAAACAAGCCAGGGGTCTGTCATTCAACTGGCAAATGCAGCACAATATGAAACTTTTTGGTTGTCTAATCAGCGTCCATTGGGACCTTATGAAAGTTTGATCACAAAACTGTCTTTTTCTGCAGACCATTCAAAGTTTATCACCACTGCAATCGCTGGGCATAGCAAAACTTTGGATGCGGATCTTTTAAGCGATTTGGATGCTGTTTTAAATGAATCAGAATCTGATAAAATTTTTATTTTCTTGCACTTAATTGGGACACATCACAATTATGAGGACCGCTACCCTCCATCGTTTAATATTTTTAAAGGAACTGCAAATTCAAATTTCGAATCTGCATCTGCCAATGAAAAAATTAACCATTATGACAACGCAGTTTTATACAATGATTTTATTTTAAATGCTGTCATTGAGCGCGTCAAATCAGAGGATGCCAATAGCTTTGTACTTTATCTTTCGGACCATGGAGAGGAACTTTACAACGATCTAGACATGGCAGGGCACAATGAAGACACACCCACAAATTCCATGTATGAGATTCCATTTATCTTGTGGCAGTCCAATAAATTTAAAGACCGTCGCAACATTAACTTAGATCTAAATAAGCGTTATATGACCGATGATTTATTTCACAGTTTGGCAGATTTAATGGCTATAGATTCAGATGAAGTAAATTACCAGCGAAGTATTTTCAATGATAATTTTAAAAACCGTCCAAGAATTATTCTTGATTCCATCGATTATGACCAATCCTTTAAAAACAAACGATGAATCCAATGGAAACCTCTGCTATAGATTTTGAAATTTTAATCTCTACGGTATCTCAGACATCATTGGATTTTTTAAATCCTATGTTTAAAGGTCAAGATTTTAGAGCTTATAATTTATTAATTGTCAATCAAAACTCTAACTCTGCAGATTTGGTTTCAGAGTACAAAAACATCAGAGTTTTTAATTCATCAGAAAAGGGCTTGGCAAAAAGCAGAAATACAGCCATTAAAAATGCCTTGGGTACTGTTTGTTTATTTGCAGACGACGATGTTGTTTATGAAAAGGATTTTAAACAAATAATAATGTCTGCTTATAAAACACATACAGATTCTGATATCATTACATTTAAAATGAAAGATTTTAATGACAATGACTTTTCGCCCTATTCAAACCAAAAAACACACAACAAAAAGTCGTTAGCAACGGTAAATTCAGTCGTAATTAGTTTTAAAAAGCAGGCCATTCAGAACCAAATATCATTTGATACACTTTTTGGTTTAGGCGCAGAATTTCCAACAGCTGATGAATATATATTTTTAAGGAACGCTATGGACAAAGCAAAAGTAATATCTTTTTATCCAGAGGTCATTTTAAAGCACTCCTGTTTCAGTTCTGGCCAAGCTGCAGAAAAAGATTGCATTCTTTATGCCAGGGCTGCCCTTTTTTATAAATACAATGGTTTTTTGGCCTATTTTAAATTGTTAAAACACTTAATAATGCTTGTCAATAGAGGACAATTGAACATTCTATTGCTTGGAAAAAAATACAAAGTAGGTTTGAAGGGAATTTTTAAGTTTAAAAAATTAACCCTTAAAAGGAGATAAATAAATATTTTTTTTAAGCAACCAATATTGAAGCTTTTTCAGTAAAACCAAACACTGCTTTGGAAGTTTTAACAACAGTCTTTGTTTTGCGTTCAAGTTTTTTATGTTGATGGATTCTTTTAGAAGTTTATAGTTTTTAAAATCCCCACTTTTCTTTCGATCCAAAGCCATTGAAAAGCGGTTTAAATCTAGAAATCTCTTCAGTGATAAATTGTTTATTTCTTCAGCCTCAAATTGCTTAAAAATTTTCAGGCTGTCAACTCTAAGCTTTGACATTGAAAGGTGGTTTTCATCACTCCGTTGCACTTTACAAGCGGTCATTTTCCAGCAAAATGCAACCGAATAATTTAAAGCAATGCGGATCCACATTTCGGTGTCTTCACTAGTTTTTAAGCCATCGTTAAAACCCCCAAGCTTTTGAAATACAATTTTTGGTACCATAAGCGCCGAGGTCCAAGCGATACAATCAACAATTGATGATAGAAAAAAGTCATCGACAACCCCAGAGTGCTTTTCAAGGCCGAAATAATGCGCATGTATCGGGTCAGCATTGTCAAATTTTTTGGTATAACCCATGGCATAAAGACCGCAATGTGGGTGTGCCTTTCTCAACTTATACAGTTCTTGAAGATGGTTGTTTTTCCACCAATCATCAGCATCTAAAAACACAATCAATTTAGAAGTTGCTTTTTGAATTCCAAAATTTCGAGCTTTGGACACCCCAGCATTTGAAATGCTGTAAGTTTTAATACGCTTGTCTTTTAGTTTGTTCACAAGCTCCAAACTTGTATCTGTGGAGCCATCATTGACAACAATCAATTCAAAATCTTCAAAGGATTGTCCTAAGACACTTTGAATGGTGTTTTCAATGAACTTTTCTTTATTGTAAAGCGGTATGATGATAGAAAAAAATGGCATTTAATCTTTTGTTGTATAACAGAGGTGGCTTAAACGGTATAAATCAAAAACAAACAAAGAGGGTTTATTTGATAGTAGGTTGGCTTCAAATTTTTTTTTGGTCAAGGGATAGCTTTTCGAAAAGACAAAATCCAATCTGTATTTTTTTAGCCAGTATACGGTTTTTGTAATCTTGGTATAATCAACGGCTATAAGCTTCTTTTTTAAAAATAAATTTAGGGCGTCTTGAGACTCAATTGTTTTTTTTAAAAAGGTTTTACTATCCTCTATACCACAGTGGTAAACAGGATTGTCAATGTGTTCAATGTCAATACCTTTTTGCTTTAAATCGTATGAAAACAAGGTGTCTTCATGTCTTAAATTCGGGATTTTTTCATTGAAAGATACTGTCTTGAAAACGCCTTTTCTAACAATAAAATTTAGAGTTAAGAATCGCAAGTGGGTATTCTTTTTTCTTTGTTTGGCACTTAGGGCTTCCCTTTTTTTTCCGTAAACCCAGCGTAACAAGTGGGTTTTATTGGGTTTTTTATGGGGATATAGAATTCCTCCATATACTATTTTTGTCTCTTTTGAAATGGCTTTTAAGTATGTAGAAATAAAATCCTTTTTGACTGGAATGACATCAGCATCTAAAAACAATAGCAAATCAAAGCGGGCATCTTTTGCCAATAGGTTTCGAATTGCACTTCGCCCGATATTGCCATCCAGAATTTTGTATTGGGTATTTTCTAAGGCCGCGATAGATTTATTTGCTGTTGTGATTTCTGTCTTTGTGGAGCAGTCGTCATAACACAGAATTTCAAATTTTATTTTGCAATCCACTAATTGAGCGTGAACTTTGTCCACCAAGGTTTGAATGTCGTAATTGTAAGTTGGAATTAAAATGGAAAGCATCAGGGGTCTTTTCGTTGAACAACTTCAAAAACTTTATGGTCTTCACACTTGAGTGTTTTACTGGGGTATTTTAAAATTATTGCATAATCGTGTGTGGCCATAAAAATGGTGTGGCCTTTTTTGTTCAAGTCCTGTAAAACCTGCATCACTTCCATACTTGTTTGTGGATCTAGATTCCCAGTGGGCTCGTCTGCGAGAATGAGCTCAGGATCATTTAAAAGCGCTCTAGCGATTGCAACCCGCTGTTGCTCTCCGCCCGAAAGTTCATAAGGAAATTTATTGGCTTTGTCCAGCATGTTTACTTTGGTCAAAACGGCTTCAATTTTTTCATTAATTTTCAAACGGTCATTCCAGCCCGTTGCCTTTAAAACGAATTCTAGATTCCCGTGAACACTGCGCTCGTTCAATAATTTAAAGTCTTGAAAAACAATTCCTAGTTTTCGCCTTAAAAAAGGAATGTCCTTGTCTTTTAAAGTTTCAAGTTTGAATCCAACAATCTCGCCTTGCCCTTCAGTCAATTGCAAATCTCCATAAAGCGTTTTTAAAAGACTGCTTTTACCAGATCCTGTCTTGCCAATTAAATATACGAAGTCCCCTTGTTTTACATCAATGTTGACCTCACTGAGGATTAAATTTTTAGCTTGAAAAATGCAGGTCTTTTCTAACCTTAAAACAGAAGTGGACATAATTTATAATTAGTTTATAAAAGTATACTATTCAAAGCAATAATCAAATTTCATTTTAACAATGCGCCGCTGACCTAGGGATATAACAGATACTTGGCCCGTTTTTCTTTGAAAAGGTTCAAGTCATGGGTCCATGATTTTTTTATTTCCAAAGCAGTCCAACCATTTTCAATTTGAGACTGCAGCATTGTTTGTCCTGCCAGTTTGGTAAAAAATGAATTAAAAAATACAGATTTATTCTTGCTGTTTTGATAGGCCTCAATCAACCAATTCAATTGAATCTCATTTAAAAAAGCAGTCTTTTTTAGATATTTTCCATAGCATATTTGTCCTTTGTGCTTGGGAGTTTTTGCGCCAAAATTTGGTTTTGGTATAAATTGATACGTATATTTTTGAGCTTCAAAATAAGGACTGCCAAAAACTTGAAATTGAGTTTCAGTTCCGCGACCAACGCTGACATTCGTGCCTTCGAAAAGACAGAGACTTGGATATAAATTGATTGCCTTTGGATTTGGAAGGTTGGGCGAAGGTTTGATGGGCAGTAGATAAGGGTTTTTACGGTTGTAATTTGAGATGGGAATCACTGTTAGGTCACATTTCAAATTATTATTTAGCCAGCCTTCACCATTGATCATATTTGCAAATTCACCAAGAGTCATGCCGTGCGCTATGGGAACCGGATGCATACCAACGAAACTTTTATAACGCATATCCAGCACTGGGCCGTCAATATAATGACCATTGGGATTGGGGCGGTCCAGCAAGACCAGCGGAATATCAAGAGACGCACAGGCTTCCATCATATAATGCAAAGTCGATACAAAGGTATAGAAGCGGGTCCCAACGTCTTGTATATCAAAAAGAATAACTTCTAAATCTTTTAGGACTTCAGGGCTTGGCTTACGGTTGCTGCCATAAAGCGACACAATTTGGAGGCCTGTTTTGATATCAACTCCGTTTTTGACATATTCCCCAGCATCCGCTTGCCCTCTGTAGCCATGCTCTGGTGCAAATACTTTTTGGATTGATATGCCGCGATCCAACAACGAATCTACTAAATGTCTCTTGGTTTTTTTTTGGGACTTATTATCAAAAATAACAGAAGTTTGGTTGGCAATAACTCCGACCTTTTTGTTTTTTATCAATGGGAGATAGCGTTCCAATTGATTGGCACCAACTGTTGGTGTATTTTGATTATTTGGATTGGCATTGTTTCCACATGCCACTAACACAAGAACAAATAATAAAACTGTATTTTTGATGTAACTAAATCGCATTGGATTTTGAATTTTGAATTTTTTATAGCCAAACGCCTCATCAGCGCTCAGTCCTATAAAAGTAAGGTATCGGCACCAATTATAAAAATTGGTGTTTTGGCCATTGCTATCAGTATCGTTGTCATGTTGGTTGCGGTTGCAGTAAGCCTTGGCTTACAGCAAAAAATTAGAGATAAGGCGGTGGCTTTTAACGGCCATATCACCATCTCAAATTTTGATGCCAACCTATCCGAAGGGGCGCAAGTACCCATTGAAAAAAATCAGCCCTTTTATCCTAAGTTCAACAAGCTAAATGGTATTTCTCACGTTCAAGCCGTCGCTCAAAAATTTGGAATCATTAGAACAAAGACTGATTTTGAAGGTCTTTTTTTAAAGGGTGTAGGCGAGGACTATAATTGGGATTATTTTAAAGAATTTTTAATTCAGGGCCGTCTTCCAAGCTATTCAAAATCCTACAGCGAGGCCGTCTTAGTTTCAGAATATTTGGCAAATCGCCTGGGCTTTAAATTGGGGGATAGTTTTCAAATGTACTTTTTAAAATCTGATACCAGCCGGCCCCCAAGTATCATGAAATTCAATATTGTAGGAATCTATAATTCTGGATTTGAAGAGTTAGATCAAACTTTCCTGATCGGAGATTTAAATCACGTACAACGCCTCAACCGTTGGTCAGTGAATCAAATAGGGCAATTTGAAGTTTTTATTGACGATTATAAGGATTTGGACAGCAAAGGTGTAGAAGTTTATTCGGAAATAGCCACTTCATTAAATGCTGAAACCATTGAGCAAAAATACCCAGTAATATTTGAGTGGATTAAAATTTTTGATAAAAATACTTATGGGATTATCATTATGATGATTATTGTTGGCGTGATCAATATGGTCACAGCTCTGCTAGTTTTGATTTTAGAAAGAACCCAAATGATTGGCATTCTCAAAGCAATGGGGAGCCGCAGTTGGAGTGTTCAAAAAATATTTATTTACACAGCAAGCTACCTGGCATTCACAGGGCTGATTTTAGGGAATGCAATTGGGTTGAGTTTACTTTTAATACAAAAATATTTGAGCCCTATCCAGTTGGACCCTTCTATTTATTACGTGACAAAAGCCCCCATCAGCATAGATCTCCCTACAATTCTTATACTCAACATATCTACTTTTTTAATCTGCCTCGCAACACTCGTCATTCCTTCATATTTAATTGCCAGAATAAGTCCAGTCAAAGCTATTCAATTTGATTCTTGAAATTTTGATATTAAAGCATTTGTCTTCGCCTACAAATTGATGTAAATTTGTAAAAAATTCCCAGATGCAATACGCCAAAAATATACTAGAAACCATTGGAAAGACCCCTTTGGTTAAATTAAACAGGCTCACCGCAGATTTGCCTTGTCTGGTCCTTGCAAAGTACGAGACTTTTAATCCAGGTAATTCTGTAAAAGACCGCATGGCTCTACAAATGATTGAAGATGCTGAGGCGGATGGTCGGCTTAAACCCGGCGGTACCATTATAGAGGGGACTTCGGGCAATACGGGGATGGGTCTGGCCTTGGCCGCAATTGTAAAAGGCTATAAATCTATTTTTGTAATGAGCGACAAACAGTCCAAAGAAAAAATGGATATATTAAAAGCGGTGGGCGCTGAGGTTGTGGTATGCCCCACAAATGTAGCACCCGATGATCCACGTTCTTATTATTCGGTATCAAAACGCCTTGGAGACGAAACCCCCAATTCTTGGTATGTCAATCAATACGACAACCCAAGCAATACCAAAGCACATTATAAAAGCACCGGTCCAGAGATTTGGGAGCAGACCGACGGAAAAGTGACTCATTTTATAGTTGGGGTTGGAACTGGCGGTACCATTTCAGGCGTTGGTGGTTTTCTGAAAAAGAAAAATCCCAATGTAAAAGTGTGGGGAATTGACACCTACGGCAGTGTGTTTAAAAAGTACCATGAAACGGGTGTTTTTGACGAAAAAGAAATTTACCCTTATGTCACTGAGGGCATCGGAGAGGACATTTTACCAGCCAATGTCAACTTTGACTTGATTGATGGCTTTACAAAGGTCACTGATAAAGACGCCGCAGTTTACACCCAGCGTTTGGCCAAGGAAGAGGGGATGTTTTTGGGAAATTCCGCTGGCGCTGCGGTCAAAGGAGTCTTGCAGTTAAGAGAACACTTTAATTCCGAGGATGTCGTTGTTGTTTTATTTCACGACCACGGCAGTCGCTATGTTGGTAAAATGTTTAACGACGACTGGATGCGCGAGATGGGCTATTTGGATTGACCATTAATGGTCTGCAGAGCAGCTGTCTTTTAAAGGAAATGTTTAACTTGCAGAGTATGAAGTTATTTTACGAACTTTTATTTTATCTACAGCGCCATGGATTTCACGTCTGTCAACGCATTGCTGATCGCTTTGGAATGCGGGCAAGAGTGGTTCGAACATCCTTTATCTATGTTACTTTTGTAACGGTTGGCTTTGGCTTTGCACTATACCTTTTCATCGCTTTTTGGCTTCGAATTAAAGACCTTATTTTTTCAAAGCGAACTTCTGTTTTTGACATATAAGCCATGACCAATCCGATTGTCAAAATTTTTAGATCAAAACTCAACACAGCTGTTGTGTTGCTCATTTTTTTAGTAGTGGCTGGCGTGGTTGGATTTAAATTCATTTCAGAATTTTCATGGACGGATGCGATTTATATGACCGTCATAACCATCACCACCGTGGGATTCGGCGAGGTACAGCCTTTGGATTACAACGCCAAACTCTTTACCATTGGTCTTATCTTGGCCAGTGCAGTCATTGTGGGGTATGCCCTTAAGATCATCACTGAATATATTATTTCAAAGAACGATATCAACGAACTAAAACAAAAGAAAATGCAAAAGAAAATCGATACCATTTCCAATCACGTCATCATATGTGGTTATGGAAGAAATGGAAAGCAAGCTGCGATGAAATTGCAAGCACACAATCGCAGTTTTGTCGTGATAGAAAAAGATGAAACAGTCTCGCAAAAAATTGAAGATGAAACCATCAGTTTTATCAATGGTGATGCGAGTGAGGATGCGGTTTTGATTCGCGCAGGGATTCACAGAGCTTCCTGCCTTATTTGCGCCCTTCCAAATGACTCCGAAAATGTGTTTGTAGTATTGTCTGCAAGACAAATAAACCCAAAAATTAGAATCATTAGTCGTGCTTCACACGAAACAACTTACAGCAAATTAAAACTAGCAGGTGCCAATAATGTGATTCTTCCAGACCGCATTGGGGGCAATCATATGGCTTCATTGGTTGTGGTTCCCGACCTTTTAGAGTTTGTGGACAATCTTTCCATTGTTGGAGATCAAACAATAAATATAGAAGAAATTGCAGTAGAACAGCTATACAATACTACGGAGCAAAAGACGATTTTAGAATTAGACCTGAGAAAGAAAACAGGGTGTAATGTCATTGGCTACAAAGATGAAAGTGGAAACTACCACATCAATCCAGAGGCTGATCAAAAACTAGTACCCGGCTCTAAAATCATTGTTTTGGGCAGGCCAGAACAAATTCAAACGCTCAATTCTATGTACAATATTGAGCTGAGTTAGTTGTTTTTAGTTTTACATCATCGAAAACCACTCTTTGTTTCATCTGTTGCATAACTCATTTTTTTTTGGCATCTTGTTGCCACCTTTTATACCACTAACGACAACTTTATGAAACTTAAATTCCAAACATTAATCGCTTTAATTTTACCATTATTTTCATTTGCCCAGGACAAGGGTATTGATCAAATTATTGATGAAAAATTTGGAGATGCCACAGGCTGGTTTGTAAACTTTATATTTTATCAAATTGAGTTTTCAGACGATATTAAAATCTTTTGGGTCTTATTTCCACTGATTTTTGGTGCGGCTTATTTTACAATTTATTTTAAGTTTATCAACTTTCGTGGTATACTTACTTCAATTAATATAGTTCGAGGAAAATACGACAGTGTAGACCATCATGAAACTATAGGAGCTGCAGGCGATGCTACGCCTGGAGGTGACAGTATTGAAACCATCGCAGTCGAAGGACACGAGGGTGAGGTGTCTCATTTTCAGGCCCTGACTGCTGCACTTTCGGCTACCGTTGGATTGGGAAATATTGCAGGGGTCGCCATTGCTGTTTCTATCGGTGGAGCAGGAGCTACCTTTTGGATGATCATTGCTGGACTTTTGGGAATGGCTTCAAAATTTGTGGAATGTACACTAGGTGTAAAGTACAGGGATATTGATGAAAATGGCGTGGTATATGGTGGCCCTATGTACTATCTTACAAAAGGCCTAAAGTCCAATGGATTGGAGAAGCTTGGTAGGGTTCTCGCAGTAATGTTTGCGATTTTTGTAGTTGGTGGTTCTTTTGGTGGTGGCAATATGTTTCAAGTGAATCAAGCCTTTCAATTGGTCGAAAGTATTACTGGAGGCGAAGCTTCTTTCTTACATCAGAAGGGATGGCTTTTTGGGGTGGTTATGGCTGTACTTGTTGGCATAGTTATTATTGGCGGTATCAAAAAAATTGCCAAAGTCACGGATAAAATTGTACCGTTTATGGTCGTTATTTATGTAACGGCTTCATTGTTTGTTATCTTTTCTAACCTAGGAATGATTGGGGATGCATTTGCTCAAATTTTTAATGGCGCCTTTAGCCCAGAAGGTGTAGCTGGTGGTGTGATTGGCGTATTGGTACAAGGATTTAGAAGAGCTGCCTTTTCTAATGAAGCGGGTATTGGCTCCGCTTCTATTGCGCATTCTGCAGTCAAAACAAAATATGCGGCTTCTGAGGGTTTGGTAGCGCTTTTAGAACCTTTTATAGATACCGTGGTGGTTTGTACCATGACGGCTTTGGTTCTCATCATTACGGGATATGTAGATCCCTCAAACTCAAGTCTAAACAGCTCAGAAGCCATATTATTGACTTCTGGTGCTTTTGAATCTGCAATTTCTTGGTTCCCTTATGTTCTGACCATTGCTGTAGTTTTATTTGCTTTCAGTACCATGATCTCTTGGTCCTATTATGGATTTCAAGGCTGGGCTTATCTCTTTGGACGGTCCAGGAAAATGGAGTATACTTATAAGCTTATTTTTTGCTTTTTTGTCATCATCGGCTCAGCTGCTAGCTTGGGATCGGTCATTGATTTTTCGGATGCTATGATCTTTGCCATGATGGTTCCCAATATGATTGGAATCGTCATTTTAGCCCCCAAGGTAAAGAAGGAACTTGACAAATATTTGTCCGCCATAAAAAAATAGCCATCATATGTTTTGAAACTCTCCCCAAATTATTTTTCAAAACGACAAAGCTTCGCCATTTTTATATTGGTTCTCACTGTAGTTGCGCTAGAATTGCTGTTTGTTCTCTGGCCATTTGCGCTTCCCTTTTTTCATCAGAGCGACAAATTTTTAGAGGCCCAAATTGAAAAAGAATACCAGGTTTTACAGTCACAATCTCTGAAAACTAAAAGCTCATATTCAGGACTTTTTAATCCCAATTTCATTGGTTTTTACAAGGGCTATACACTGGGAATGTCCGTTGAGGAGATTGAGCGCTTACAGCGCTTTAGAGCATCAAATCAATGGATCAACTCTGAAAGTGACTTCCAAAAGGTAAGCGGAATCAGTGATAGCTTGTTAAGTGAAATTGCGCCCTATTTTAAATTCCCAAAATGGGTTGGGGAGTCCAGACAAAAAAATACCGGTTCATCCAAGTCCATTTCGAAGTTAGATTTAAATACAGCATCAGTGGAAGCACTCAGACAGGTCAATGGCATTGGTGCTGTGCTGTCCAAAAGAATCTTGCACTATAAAGCGGGCTTTGAGGGCGGGTTCGCCGACTTGGTCGAACTACGGGCTATATATGGCTTGTCGCCAGAGGTTATTGACAGAATTAAACATAAATTTACCATTAAAACGCCTCGACTGATTGAAAGAATTGACTTAAATACAGCCGCTCAAGAGGCCCTTGTGCAAGTGCCTTATATAGATTATGAATTGGCGTATCAAATTGTGGAAATCAGGTTGTTAAAAGAAGCTTATCAGTCAGTTGACGAATTAACAAAACTTAAAGATTTTCCAGCTGAAAAATTAGACATAATTAAATTATATTTGTCCATAAATATAAAGGAATGAATTTCCAACTTTCGGAAGAACAAAAAATGATCGCTGATTCGGCTCGAGACTTTGCCGAACAAAATATACGCCCATACGTTATGGACTGGGACGAGAGCCAACACTTTCCAAGAGAAGTTCTAGAAAAAGCTGGTAAAATGGGATTTATGGGAATTTTCATCCCTGAGGCTTATGGAGGTTCAGGGCTTGGATACCACGAGTATGTTGCCATCATAGAAGAAATATCAAAAGTGGATCCCTCTGTAGGACTTTCAATTGCAGCACACAATTCATTGTGTACAGGCCATATTTTTTATTTTGGAAACGAAGCTCAAAAGCAGAAGTGGCTACCAAAATTGGCCGTTGGTGAATGGATTGGCGCCTGGGGTCTTACGGAACACAATACAGGCAGTGATGCCGGAGGTATGAACACCACGGCGGTTAAAGACGGAGACCATTATATACTGAATGGTACCAAAAATTTTATCACCCATGGAAAAAGCGGGGATGTGGCTGTTGTGATTGCAAGAACTGGTGAAAAAGGGGATTCTCATGGCATGTCAGCTTTTATTGTTCAAAGAGGAACGCCAGGGTTTAGTGCTGGTAAAAAAGAAGACAAGTTGGGCATGCGTGCCAGTGAAACGGCAGAACTTGTTTTTGACAATTGTAAAATTCATAAAGACAATCTTATAGGCAATGAGGGAGACGGCTTTGTGCAATCCCTAAAACTTTTGGATGGCGGTAGAATTTCAATTGGAGCCCTTTCGCTTGGGATAGCCAAAGGCGCTTATGAAGCGGCTTTAAAATATTCTAAAGAACGCGTGCAATTTGGCAAACCAATTTCAAGTTTTCAGGGCATCTCCTTTAAGTTGTCTGATATGGCAACAGAGATAGCGGCCTCAGAGCTTTTGATCCACAAAGCGGCCTCTATGAAGAATAAAGGAGAAAAAGTCACCACTGCCAGCGCGATGGCTAAAATGTACGCAAGTGAGGCTTGTGTTAAAATTGCTAACGAAGCGGTTCAAATTCACGGCGGTTACGGATATATTAAAGAATTTCCAGTTGAAAAATTTTACCGAGACTCAAAACTTTGCACTATTGGTGAGGGAACTACAGAGATTCAAAAACTAGTGATCGCTAGAAATATTTTAAAATAATTTATTGCACAATCAATAATAAGATTATATTTGCAATCTAATTATAAAGAAAGGAGGTTTAAGACGATGTTAATAATACCCATAAAAGAAGGAGAAAATATAGACAGAGCACTGAAGCGTTTCAAACGAAAGTTTGACAGAACTGGTACCAAACGTTCTCTTCAAACGCGCAAGCAGTTTACAAAACCTTCAGTCAAAAGAAGAGCCGAAATTCAAAAGGCACAATACATTCAAGGCCTCAGAGACGCCGAAAATCTATAAGTCTCATAATTTATAAAAATATTAAACACCTCAGAAGAGGTGTTTTTTTGTTTTTGAGCTTTCTTAATTTATTAAAATCCCTGTTAAAGCTCAAACGGTCTAAATTTTAAAGCGTTTGTTTTGTTGAAATTTTATGTAACTTAGAGACTGTTAACTTGCGAACTTATGTCCATTCAAGCTTTTGTAGATTTCCTCTCATTGGAAAAAAAATACGCAAGTAATACGGTTTTGGCATACCAAAGAGATCTTAAAGTTTTTCAAATCTTTTTAGCATCCGAATACGAGATATCAGACTTAAAAGCAGCGCATTACACTCAAATCCGCCGCTGGATCACCCTGCTCGTGGATGGGGGCTTATCAAACCGCTCTATCAACCGTAAAATTTCCGCTTTAAATAGTTTCTATAAATTTTTGGTTAAAACAGGAACTTTGAAAACTTCACCTTTGGCCAAGCACAAAGCTCTCAAGGTTCAAAAAAAAATACACATTCCCTTTTCAGAAAAGGAAGTAACGGCTGTTTTGAGCACCAAAAGAGATGACAGTTTTGAAGCCATCCGAAATCTGCTGATTCTTGAGCTCTTATACTCCACTGGAATGCGACGGGCAGAACTGATTAATCTAAAAATTAGTGATGTCGATTTTCATCAGCAACAGCTAAAAGTCTTGGGAAAGCGCAATAAAGAGCGCTTTATTCCGTTGCTAAATACAGTACAGGAATCCTTAAAAGCTTATATCAACTTGAGAAATCAACTTGTAAATATTCAAGACAGCGACATTCTTTTTTTAACCAAAAAGGGGGCTAAAATGTATGGTACACTCGTCTATAGAATTGTTAAAAATTATTTTGAAACAATTTCATCAAAAGTCAAAAAAAGCCCTCATATTTTAAGACATTCTTTCGCCACTCACTTGCTAAACAACGGAGCGGATCTAAACGCCGTCAAAGAATTATTGGGCCATTCCAGTCTTGCCGCGACTCAAGTATACACACACAACAATATTTCAGAACTAAAAAAAGTTTATGCAAAATCACACCCCAGACAAACCAGACCCTAATTATAACTAAAATAAACTGCTATGAAAATCAATACCCAATCTGTAAATTTTAATATCGACCACACACTTTTAAATTTCATTCAAAAAAAAATGGACAAGCTCGATCTTTTCTATGATAAAATTATCAAGGCCGATGTCTATTTAAAAGTTGAAAACACCAACGATAAAGAAAATAAAGCCTTTGAAGTTAAACTCTCAGTTCCTGGAGACAGCCTTGTTGTAAAGAAAAAATGCAAAACTTTTGAAGAGGGGGTGGATACGGTCGTGCATATTTTGGAACGACAGCTTAAAAAACGCAAGCAAAAAATACGCCGCCAAACCATATAAAAATATTTGTAAAATGTTTTGAAACATTAAAAATTACATATACATTTGCAGTCCGTTAGAAATAGCGGGCTTTTTTGGTGCGTAAAAACATTAAAAATGCCGATGTAGCTCAGCTGGCTAGAGCAGCTGATTTGTAATCAGCAGGTCGTGGGTTCGAGTCCCTCCATCGGCTCACGTTCTTAAAA
>PBQM01000065.1 GCA_002725015.1 Flavobacteriaceae bacterium
TAGGCTAAAGTAGACTATGGGAGTCCCGACTTAGAGCGCTTGGAAGGGCGACTTCCAATATTCGCCTTGCCAGCAATTCCATTTTTTTCATCGTAAAAATCAATGCTTGACTATGAAAAAATTTACTAAAAATCATTTGTACATTTCTTTTGATTCAATTTTTGTGGAGTTAGGGCTAAGTGATCATTTTAAACAATCAGAACTCTTATCAGAGGATGAAATTTCATCAATTCAATACATTAGAGAAGTTATTAAATCTGACGAATCAAAGTCCCTTAATATAGAATTAAAAGAGTCGTCAATCAAGTTTATAAGAACTAAGTTAAACACACCTAAAGGGCAGAAAGAGATAGAAGAATACAAGAAAAGATTTGGTAACGATTTAAACTACAAAACAAATATGTTTAATGGTAAAATTAATCTTTTTGATTTCCATTACACAAGAAGTTTTGACACATAATAAAAAAGAAAAAAGAGGAAACTCTGGTTTTTAAATAACTCAATTAAATGAGTTGAGTGATGTAAACTTTCTAAAGAAGTCCATCATAGCATTATTAATTAAAATTGAAGAATAATGATTTAAAAGTTTTATCATATACAGAAATAAGAAATAGCTTAAATAATCAAAAACTCTCAGATACAGAGTGTGAAACTATATCTAATAAATTAAAATACATAAGTCTATTAACAGCTAAAATTATATCAAATGCTGAATGAAAAATTTCAAAAATTTGGAAAAACATCAAGTACTATTGCAAAAGAGAGATTTCCAAATGCAGTAATCTACACAAGGGTTTCAACCTCAGAACAAGAAAATAATTTCAGTTTAGAAACTCAACTCGAAAAATGTAAAAAATGTGCTGTAAAGCATAAACTCAATGTTGTAAAACATTTTGGAGGGGCTTATGAAAGTGCAAAACTTGGAAATAAAAGAACTCATTTCCCACAAATGCTAAAATTTGTGAAAAATAAAAAGAATAAGATAGGTTATATAATTGTTTATGATTTGTCTCGTTTTTCAAGAGAAGGCTTGGGTGGAGTACAAACAAGAAATAATTTACAAGAAGATTACAATATAAAGGTTATTGAAGTAGGAACAAGTACACTTGATGACAATGTAATGGATGATACTATTGCTGGAATAAAATTAATTTTTGCCAATTCAGAAAATGAAATTAAAAGAAGGAAAATAATTGATGGGTCCATAAAAAGATTAGAATCTGGCTATTGGTGTGGGAAACCAGCAAGGGGTTATTCAAAGGTTGATAAATACACTTTAAAATTCAATGATGATGCTAAATATATCAAAATAGCTTTTGAGATGAAATCTAAAGGATATAGTATATCAAAAATTCTAAAAGTAATAAGAGCTAATGGTTCAAACATAACGAAAAGTCGCTTATATAAATATTTATGCGACCCATTCTATTGTGGTATGATTGTAAACAAGCATTTAAATGGGAGAGTCGTAGAAGGATTACACGAACCTTTAATTTCCAAAGAGATGTTTTTAAAAATTAATGGGGAAAAATCTGAAGTTAAAAAATATAAGACATCTAAAATGGATGAAAATAGACCTTTGCAAGGAGATTTGAAATGTTCTTGTGGAGGCGTATATACGGGTTATAAAAAGAAAGGTAAATACAATTATTACAAGTGTAATAAATGTCATCACAACTCTGCTGTTAATCCAATACACAATTCATTTGAAGTTTTATTATCCAAATACTCATTTGACAAAAAGTATATTACATTATTTAAAAAACAACTTAAATATACATTTGACCATATAGAGAGCGAGAATAAGAAAAAGCAATCAAGTCTTTTGGCTAAAATCTCAAAAAATGAAACTAATTTAAGAAAGGTAAACTATAAATTTGCAATTGATAAACTTAGTTATGAAATCCATAATCAAGTATCTTCAAAAATTAAAGCTGATATTGATATTTTAAATGAAGAACTATCTAATATCACGTTTAGTTTATCGAACTACGAAAACTATATTGACGAATCCCTTGAATTAGTCAATGATTTCAAAGGAATTTGGGAAAAAGGAGGTATAGAAATAAAGAAAGAAATTCAAAATATTTTGTTTTCAAATCAAATAGAATATAATCCCAAAAAAATGAGTTATCGAACTCCCAAAGAAAACATAGTAATGTCAATATTAACGGGGAACAGAGATAAAATAAAAGCGAGAAAAAGAGGTCAAAAACCTACAAATTCTCGCATTGTACTCAAGGTGGGAATCGAACCCACACTTCCGAGGAAACTGGATTTTGAATCCAGCGCGTCTACCAATTCCGCCACTTGAGCAAAAAGTCGGATTGCAAAACTATAAAATTTATTCGGGAAACAAATATAAAATACTTGTATTTATACTTTTACAGTTCAAATAAATTCATAAATTTGCCACTCGATAAATCCGAGGCTTTAAAACCTAAAATAAACCACTAAAATGTCAAAGGCTCACTTACAGCCAAAAATATTTGCTTGCAGCAACTCCAAAGTATTGGGAGAGAAGATTGCCGATGCCTACGGTGAGGATTTGGGTAATGTGATTACATCTACCTACAGCGATGGTGAATTTCAACCCTCCTATGAAGAGTCCATTCGTGGAAAGCGTATCTTTATCATTGCCTCTACCAATCCAGGACCCGAAAATTTGATGGAACTCTTACTGATGCTGGATGCTGCCAAACGCGCTTCCGCCCGTCACATTACGGCGGTCATTCCTTATTTTGGATGGGCAAGGCAAGATCGAAAAGACAAGCCTAGAGTACCAATTGCTGCAAAACTGGTGGCAAAAATGTTGGAAACAGCTGGTGCCACACGCATCATCACCATGGATTTGCACGCGGATCAGATTCAAGGATTTTTTGAAAAACCAGTGGACCATCTGTATGCTTCTACCATATTTTTACCCTATTTAGAATCCTTAAATTTAGACAATCTAACCATTGCCTCTCCAGATATGGGAGGCTCCAAACGGGCCTATGCTTATTCCCGAGGTTTGGAAAGTGATGTGGTAATCTGTTACAAACAGCGCAAAAAAGCAAATATCATTTCTCATATGGAACTTATTGGCGATGTTACAGGCAAAAATGTAGTGCTCGTAGACGATATGGTTGACACCGCTGGAACTTTGACCAGAGCTGCTGATCTTATGATGGAGCGTGGTGCTTTAAGCGTTCGTGCCATATGTACACACCCACTTTTGTCGGGCGATGCTTATAAGCGGGTAGAAGCTTCCAAATTAGAAGAACTTATAGTCACGGATTCCATACCGCTGACTCAAAAAAGTCCCAAAATAAAAGTTTTGAGTTGTGCCAATTTATTTGCCGATGTGATGCACAGAGTCCATCAGAATAAATCGATCAGTTCAAAATTCATCATATAAATATAAAATAACAAACATGAAATCAATTACAATCAATGGATCGAAAAGAGAAAGCGTGGGCAAAAAAGCAACAAAGGCCTTGCGTAATGCTGGACAGGTTCCTTGCGTATTATACGGAGGAGATCAGCCAGTACATTTCTCAGCAGCAGAATTGGCATTCTCTAAACTTATATACACCCCCAATGCGCATACTGTTGTAATTGCCTTAGGAGATGTCTCCTTCAACGCCGTATTGCAGGACATACAATTTCACCCTGTGACGGAAAATATTTTACACATCGACTTTTATCAATTATTTGACAACAAAGAAATTGCGATGGACATTCCGGTAATTTTAAACGGTGTGCCCCTAGGGGTACGTGCCGGTGGGGTGCTTAGACGCAACCGTCGTAAGTTGAGAATCAAAGCCTTACCCACCAATTTACCAGATAACATTCAAATCGATATTTCGGAATTAAAAATTGGTAATAAAGTTTATGTTTCAGAGCTTTTAAACGACGCTTATAATTTTTTACACTCCGATAATACTGTTGTTTGCCAAGTCAAGCAATCGCGTGTGACTGTTGAGCTTGAAGACGAAGAGGAAGAAGGTGAAGAAGGTGCAGAAGCTGCGGAAGGCACAGAAACTTCAGGGGAAGCCGCTGCTGAAGGGACCACTGCTGCAGAAGCTTAAAACGGATCCAAATTTTAAATCTATAAAGCATTCTGATGTAATTCGGAATGCTTTTTTTATTTTTACATTATGTTAAAATGGTTTTTTAGGCATAAAATCCATACAGAAGCACTGCCAGACATGTCAAAAAAATATTTGATTGTAGGCCTTGGAAATACAGGTCCAGACTATGTAAATACCCGGCACAATATCGGATTTAAGCTTGTAAATCACTTCGCTAAAACCCGTGGCATTGTATTTGAAACGCGCAAGCTAGGCGCCTTGGCCAATTACAATTTTAAAGGTCGAAACTTTTTGTTGTTAAAGCCAAATACTTTTATGAATCTCAGTGGTAAGGCGGTTAAATACTGGATGGAAAAAGAAAAGATTCCAATGGATAATTTATTGGTCATTACGGACGATTTAAATCTTCCGTTTGGGACAATCCGTTTAAAAACCAAAGGCAGTGATGGTGGGCACAATGGACTCAAGGACATTCAAAATAAACTCAATACCAATCAGTATTGCAGGTTGCGTTTTGGCATCAGTGATGAATTCTCTAAAGGCCGTCAAGTGGATTACGTCCTTGGCCATTGGAACGATTCTGAGTTCTCAAACTTGGGACCACGCCTCGACTTGGGAACAAAGGCCATTGAAAGTTTTGTGATGGCCGGGGTGATAGATACCATGAATATTTACAATGGCAAATAAAAAAAGAGCTCAAAGCTCTTTTTTTAATCTTCTAATTTAAAATAATGCGCCTGGTCGTTTTTTGGCTTCCAACAGTCACAGTCATGAGGTACACCCCACTTTTTGCATCACTCAAATCGATCGTTTCATTAAAATTAAGGCGGTGATCAAAACCATTTTTAAATATAGGTCTCCCCAAAAGATCATATACAGAAATTTCAATATCTGAACTGTTAAATGAATTAATTTCTACATTAAACACCCCACTGCTTGGGTTTGGATAAATCGAAATTTCATCTCGCAAATGATCGATCTCACCGTTGCTTAGCGGCGCTTCCACACATACTTCAATAGACCAATCATTCAGCACTCCAGTATCTTCAAGCCATCCATCATCAATATACAACCCCCAGTCATTTGTAGTCCAATCCTCTACCACGTTCTCTGGGGTTACATAGCTAGGCATCCCACTAAAAACACTCAGAGGTGTAGTCTGAAAAGGTGTGAAAGTCCCAACTGTGGGCGATGCACAAATAATGGTTCCAGCACCATCAGTAAACGTTATGTCTAAGTCATCCTCACCAGCACAATCTCGGTTCCATAAAATTGAATATGTTGTCAGGTCTGGGTGGAAGAGCGCAATTCTCATATCTTGAATGTAGGTGTGACTTACATCTACATTAACGGACATGCTATAAATTGATGGGTAGTCCGGAAGTGTTATAGGCACTAAGATGTTTTCTCCATAACTTTCATTGGTCCCATTGGTATCAATTCCATCTGGTATGGCAATGGCCAAATTATCTTCAGAACTAAAGGTAAAGCACTGAATAGAAGTACAGTTATTGTTCAGATCAAAAGTGATTGTTTCGGTGACCGAATTTCCAAAACCAGCCGTGGTCGCGCTGACGGTGATGGTATAACTGCCTTGTATTGTATTTGTAATGTCACTGACGGTCATTGTCACAGTGGTATCTGCATTGGCAGATGCGGGTGAAAAAGAAACTGTTGATCCGTCTGGTTGACCTGTGGCAGAAAAATCAACCACACTGTTAAAGCCATTATAGGTAGAAAAATTAAATTCAAATACAGCATCTTCACCAACAGAGGGACAGGAAAATACTGCATCTTCTGTAATGGCATTGACATTGAAATACGGGTCTGTAGATCCACATACTGGCGTTGTGGTATTCGGTTTAAATTGACTTTCTATAACACTTAAATAGGCCTGTGAAACATCAATTTGTCCCTGGGTAAACATATACATACAATTTTGGTAGGTATAGTCCATATAATTCATAGTAAGCTCATTTACCCCACAGCCTTGTTGCGTTCCAGGACTTGGACAACCAAAATTGGCGTCTGGTGAAACTGGAGTATCGCTGATACCGTCGTCAGAATTACACCCCCCGTTACCCCATGTATGGGGTAAGTTGAAAAAATGTCCAACCTCATGCGTGGTTGTTCTGCCCAAGTGATAAGGGTAATTATTCCCATAAATATTTGACCCAGCACAACTGCCACCAGTTCCAAAAACACCATCGTCAATCACAACTCCATATCCGAGCGCTATTGATCCACCTAGAGGAGAAAAACCCAACACATTATTGCCGATATTTCTAACGATTATATTAAAGTAACCCGACCAATTGGAATCATTATTATTTCCATTTCCAAAATTATAGCCAATTGTAATTGCGGGGCTTCCTTCTAATAATTCATCATCAATACCAACGGGGTGGTTCATTGTTGCCAAACAAAAAGCAACCTCTGCAGCCCCGTAATCGACGCCAGGATAAAAGCTACTGGCGGAGGCCCATAGGGTTGTTATTTCTGTGTTGGTGGCGGTCCAGTCCTCATTTATAACATCTATTTGGGTTTGTGCGAGTGCTTCCAGGCAAGCACGGTCAGCTTCATTGGCTTCTGGGAAATGCACTGCCACAGGGACAACTACTGGATTCATTGCACTCTGCCTGAATTGTGTAATATTGTCAAAGACGTTTCTAAATTCAGCTTGATTTCGCTCCCATTCTTCTGCAAACACAGGGTCTTGCATTTTTTCCTCCATATAAGCGTCAGTGGCACAGGGTTCTGTTTGACCAAATAGGAGAGGACCTAATAACAGCATCAAAATAATTGAACAAATCTTATTTTTCATGTTTTAATTATTTGGTTTTAAAATCATTTAAACAAAAAAGAATTTTTATTCGTTAACCCTAAAAAAAATGTTTAAAAAGCAATGGAGCTGTATTTTGTAATCAATTGATAACAATTCTTTTGGTTACTTTTTGGTTTCCAACAGTCACGGTCATCATATAAACTCCAGATTTTGCATTGCTCAAATCAATGGCTTCATTAAAATTGAAGCTATTGTCAAAATTTCTCTCAAATACAGCCCTTCCCAAAAGATCATATATTGATATTTCAACATCTGAACTGTTTAGTGAATTAATTTCCACATTAAAGACACCACTGCTTGGGTTGGGGTATACTGTCACCTCATTAACTGCAATATCAGATTCCCCGTTACTTAAAGCTGCTTCGACACAAATTTCTATAGACCAGTCATTGAGCGCTCCAGTGTCTTCTAGATAGCCGTCCGATATATACAAGGCCCAATCGTTTGTGGTCCAATCTTCTGCTACGTTATCAGCCGTTACAAAAGTTGGCATTCCGTTAAAAATGCTCAAGGGTTGATAAGGGGCGTATGTACCTACAGTAGGGTCTGCACAAACAATGGCTCCACCGCCATCCGCAAAGGTCACATCCAAGCCGTCTTCA